>JANMQE010000199.1:0-5071 GCA_031370195.1 Phyllobacteriaceae bacterium | reverse complement strand
GTGACGCGGTCTGTGACGTTCGAGATATAGTTTTTCAAGAGTTCCGGCGTGTCGCGTTCGGGGTCTATGGACACGAAGAAGGCGCGCATGGATTTGCCTTCATCGCCGAGCTTGTCGAACCAGTCTTTCATTTCAAAAAGTGTAGTCGGGCAGACTTCCGGGCAGTGCGTGAAGCCGAAGAAGACGGCGGAGGGGTGGCCGACAAGCGCGGCTTCGGTAATTGGCTGGCCATTCATGTCAGTGAGTTCGAACGGTGCACCGTAGGGGGCCTCGCCGCCGGACTTGTCGAGCCAAGTGTAGGATGCCCAGCCTGCGGCCAGGGCGATGAGCGTGAAAAGGGTTGCGTAGATGGCGCGGACGGTGCGTTGCATGAGGGACTTATCCGGTCTGTCTAAAAGCACCAGGCGAGCGCGGAGCTGCCGAGCGTCATGAGGATTTGCGGGCCGTTGTCTACCCAGGCGGCGAACACGGCACCGCTGGTGATGGCGAACAGCAGGATGGCTGCGGCAATGATTGCCATGCGGGGGCGGGGGCGCGCGATGGGTTGGGCGGACTTAGACATGGAGCGAGTATAGCGTATCCGGCGCGGGCTGTTGCTGGAAAATTGACGCATCCGGGATTGCTTTTGAAGATAGCGTTGCTGTTGCGTTCCGGACCTTGCCGATTTACGGAAAACGCATGGATGATCTTTCGCAGCGCAAGACCGATGAACCGCGCATTCACACGACCGCGCAGCTGAAAAGCTCGAAGATTGGCAAATATTGCGAGATCGGCGAGAGGGTGGTGCTGCGCGAGGTGAGCGTCGGCGATTTCAGCTATTTTGAGCGCAATGGCGAGGCGATTTATGCCGAGCTTGGCAAATTCTGCTCGGTGTCGGCGAATGTGCGGATCAACGCGCTGGAGCATCCGATGGAACGGCTGACGATGCACAAGATGACTTACCGGCCGAATGAGTATTTCCGGTTTCACGGACTGGACGATGAATTTCGCGAGCGGCGGCGGGCGAAGAGCGTGACAATCGGCAACGATGTATGGATCGGGCATGGCGCTGTAATTTTGCCGGGCGTGAGGATTGGAACGGGCGCGGTGATCGGGGCGAATGCGGTGGTCTCGAAGGATGTGCTGCCGTTTGAGATTGTTGCGGGCGTGCCGGCCAAGGCGATCCGGTTCCGGTTTGATGAGGCGGTGCGGGCGCGGATTTTGGCAAGCGCGTGGTGGGACTGGCCAGTCGGCAAATTGGCGGAGGCTGTGCCGGACATGCAGGCGCTTGAAGTCGGGGCTTTTCTCAACAAGTGGACGTAACCGTGTTTTCCAGAATGACAAATCCGTAACTTGTGCACTGCACAACGAAAGACTAGCCTTACGCTATGATATGATCGAACAGGAGAGTCTGCCATGTCTGCCACTGTCTCTGCACCAAAGAGCTACAGCACGGTCCACAAGGTTTTGCATTGGATTGTCGCGGCCATCATTATCGAACAGCTGCTGCTTGGAGAGTACATGTCGGAAGCGTGGCAGGCGTTTGAGCGCAGCGCTGATGTCAGCGGGCTGTCAGCGCCGGTTGTGTTGTTGCACATCTGGGGCGGTTTGAGCGTGGCCGCATTCGCGGTCTGGCGGCTGTTTTTGCGCAAGTCCAACGGCGTTCCTGAAACGCCAAAGGACGAGCCGGCAGCGCTGAAGTTTGCGGCAAACGCGACGCATGTGGTCCTTTACGTGCTGATGTTCCTTGTGCCGCTGTCCGGCGCAGTGGCCTATTTCGGCGTGGTGGAAACGGCGGGCGACGTCCACACGCTGATGAAGCCGGTTTTGATTGTGCTGGTCGGGCTCCATGTCGTTGGCGCGCTTTACCAGCATTTCTGGCTGAAATCGGATGTGCTGAAGCGGATGCTGAACGGATAGGCTCTTTGTCATTTTACCTTTAATTTGCGCCGCCCGGTTCCTACATCCCGGCTGCGCAGATTTTTGTGCGATTTGGAGATGAGACTGATGACCCGGATTGTTCCTTTCGCGTTCGCTGCTGCGATGGTGGCTGGCGGCTCTGCACTGGCCGAGGAGGTTGGCCAGGTTGGCGTTGACTGGTTTGGCAATGACATCATTGTCGATGCGTTCAGTGATCCTGAAGTGCAAGGCGTGACCTGCCATATTTCCTATTTTGACCGCGGCGTCATTGACCGGCTGCAGAAGGGCAACTGGTTTGAAAACCCGTCGGACAGCTCGATTGCCTGCCGCCAGACCGGGCCGATCACCATTGGCGACATTGCGCTTGATGAAGAGGGTGAGGAAGTTTTCAATCAGGGCATCTCGCTGATCTGGAAGCAGCAGGTTGTGAACCGGATTTATGACAAGAAGAACGACACGCTGATCTATCTGTCGCACTCGCGGCAGGTGCAGGACGGATCGGCGAAGATGGCGCTGACGACAGTGCCGCTTTATAACCAGCAGGTGACCTGGACGAAGGGCAAGCCTGCGCCTTGATCGGCCTTCAGGCGATCTTCGCAAAGCGCCGGTCCGGCACGAACCAGATGACAGCGACAGCGAATATCAACGCGAGCGCGAGCCATTGGTTGACCAGAGCCAGCGGTACTGCTGCGACATAGAAGGCCAGCGAGACCTTGCCCTTGAAATCCGAGCCGAGCGCCTTGGCAAAATCCGAGTCTTTGCCGTGGTTCCCCACAAGCGCGAAGACCAGAATTGTATAGGATACCGCGCACATGAACAGGTCGAAGGCGTAGAGCGCGACAGGGATTTTTTCGAACCCGTTCTCGCCCATGAAAGCGGTGGCAAAGGGCATCAGCGAGAGCCAGAAGAGCAGGTGCAAATTGGCCCAGAGCACGCCGCTGTTGATGTGCTTGACCGCTTGGAACATGTGATGGTGGTTGTTCCAATAGATGCCGACATTGGCGAAGGACAGGATGTAGCTGAGGAACACCGGCACCAGTGGCTGGAGCGCCGCAAGATCGTGGCCATGCGGCACTTTCAGCTCCAGCACCATGATCGTGATGATGATGGCGATCACGCCGTCTGAAAATGCCTCGATGCGTCCCTTCGTCATTCTCCCCTCCCCAATTGTGGTGCTTCAAGATATCGTGGGACAGAAAACGGTCAATGGATGATTCTGCATTCTTGGCGAGAGATATGGATTTGTATTGAAATGCTTTTTTGGTCAGAGCCGCGGCTTGCAGTGTTTTCGCCGTGGCGTTGTCCGCCAACGCCGCCCTTGCAGCCAGCTTTGATTGCGGCAAGGCGTCGGCGTTCATTTTTGACATGGATTTCGGATCGAGCCCGACGCACGACACGGTGCAAAAGCTGACCGGGCAGACCGGCAATGCTGTTTTTGAAGTGCGCGGGTTCGTTTCACCGGAGGACGGGTTTGATCAGAACCAGTGCCGGTATGTGTATATGCTTCCAGAATAGGTTCAGTTCACCCGGCAACGCTTGGCGCGTTCGCGGGCCTTGATCTGGGCAACGCGGCGCACTTCGGCGCGGGAGAGCGACGGGTTCGAGGTGTAGCAGTCCGAATTGTCGAACGTGTCCTTGCCGAGCTCAGTCTTGAAGCAGAAGCCGTTGTCGTCAAAAATCTGATTGCGCTCGTACCAGAGATCGTAGCAGCTCTCGGCCATGGCGGGCGACAGGCCGACGATGAGCGCGAGGGCGGCAGTGGCGGGCATCAGGAACAGGCGCATCGGTATTTCTCCCCGGGTTGGATGAAAACAAGTATCGCACCGTTTGTCGGCGCGTGGCTCGAATTGGTTCATCAAAGCGGAAATCTGCCCGGCGCGCATCCCCCTTTTTGGGTAGGGCAATCGCATTTGGGATTACGAAACTCACCCCACGCGGGCCGTCATTCCGGCCAAGCGAAGCGCACATCCGGAATCCAGGGCGCCGAGGGTGGGCTCATGGCGCTGCGGTCGGGTGTTCGCCGTTCTTATATGCCGGATTTTGTTGATAAATATCAAACTCGGCGCTCTGGATTCCAGGTTCCGCTGCGCGGCCCCGGAATGACGGGGCTACGAGAGATTCAACAAAAACCCATGATGGCCCAGCCATGTTTTGGGTAGCTTCCCAGGAAAAAGCGGGCGGAACTTCTTCCGCCCGAGTCGGGGTACACAACCGGAGGATTGTTAGCGAGGCCGGATGTCAGGCGGCGAACTGGTTCATCGTGTTGTGCGCGCCGCCGGCTTTGAGCGCTGACTCGCCGGCGAAATATTCCTTGTGGTCATCGCCAATGTCCGAGCCGGACATGTTCTGGTGCTTGACGCAGGCGATGCCTTGGCGGATTTCGGCGCGCTGGACGTTTTTGACATAGCCGAGCATGGCCTGTTCGCCGAAATATTCGCGTGCCAGATTGTCCGTGGAAAGCGCGGCGGTGTGGTAGGTTGGCAGGGTGATGAGATGGTGGAAAATGCCGGCGCGGGCGGCGGCGTCGCGCTGGAAGGTGCGGATGCGCTCATCGGCGATGTTGCCGAGTTCGGTGCCGTCATAGTCAACGCTCATCAGCCGGGCGCGGTCGTAAGCCGACACGTCCTTGCCCTCGGCCTGCATGGCGTCAAACACCTGCTGGCGGAAATTGAGGGTCCAGTTGAAGGAAGGTGAATTGTTGTAGACGAGCTTGGCGTTGGGGATGACCTTGCGGATTTCATCGACCATGCCGGCGATCTGGGCGATGTGCGGCTTTTCGGTTTCGATCCAGAGCAGGTCCGCGCCGTTCTGCAGGCTGGTGATCGAGTCGAGCACGCAGCGGGCTTCGCCGGTGCCGGAGCGGAACTGGTAGAGGTTTGACGGAAGGCGCTTGGGGCGCAACAGCTTGCCGTCGCGCTTGATGACGACATCGGACGACTGCAGTTGATCGGCGGTGATTTCCTCGCAGTCGAGGAATGAATTGTACTGGTCGCCGAGATCGCCCGGTTCCTTGGAGAAGGCGAGTTGTTGGGTGAGACCAGCGCCGAGACTATCCGTGCGGGTGACGATGATGCCGTCTTCGATGCCGAGTTCAAGGAAGGCGTAGCGGCAGGCGCGGACCTTGGCGAGGAACACTTCATGCGGCACGGTGACCTTGCCGTCCTGATGGCCG
>JANMQE010000456.1:0-7445 GCA_031370195.1 Phyllobacteriaceae bacterium | reverse complement strand
CCATGACCACGCTGTTGCGCCTGATGCTGCCCCGGATTTGGGCCTAGCCCTGTTTCAACTCGCCGTGCGCGAAATCGACACCCGCATCGCCAACAGGCCGGGTGATCTTGTCGCAACGCTGGCGTATCTCACCGGTCGCATCGTGCAGCGCACCGCATTCCGCGATGCGCCGAATGGCTTCACCATCGACCAATCCGCCAATGGCGTCCTCTTCCTGCGGCACGATTGGGTTACCGTCAAACTGGGCGCACTTCGCTCCGGTTCGCTGGCGTCAGTCCTGGTGGACGCCTCAGTGCTCGCCGGTGCGCGCGCCTTTCCAAACTTCGGCTCCGTGCGCCAGGACGCGTTCGAAGCCATGCAGCGGCGCGGCTCCGTCGATCTGCGCGGCAACACATTGACCGCATCGCCTGAAGACCTTGCCGGTGAAATCCAGTCGGACATTGACGGCCTTTTGTTTGATGCCGACGACCGCACGTTGCTCCTAAAAGCCTCAAACATCGCCTGCGGCCACGCCCTGAGCTACGCCCGCCATCGCTTACCGCCGGTCGAGGCCGCCGAGCTCGCCCTCAGCGTCGCCTACTACGCCGGCTGGATTGACCAGCGCAAATCCGGGCGGTCGCAGTTGCGAAGTTGATCCGCTTAAAGTAACTCCTCGCCATGAGCATCGTCACCCGTTTCGCCCCGTCGCCTACCGGCTACATCCACATCGGCAACGCCCGCACCGCCCTCGCAAACTGGCTGTTCGCCATGAACCATGGCGGCAGGTTCATTCTCCGTTTGGACGACACTGATGTCGAGCGTTCGAAGCTGGAGTACGCCAACGCCATCAAGCGCGACCTGAAATGGTTTGGCATCATTCCGAGCGAATTTCATACACAATCCGAGCGCTTTTCGATCTACATTCAAGCTGCCGAAAAGCTGAAAGCCAAGGGCCTTTTATACCCGTGTTATGAGACCGCCGAAGAGCTCGACCTGCGCCGAAAGCTGCGCCTGACACGCAAACTTCCGCCGGTCTATGGACGCGAATCCTTGAAACTGACGCCAGATGACCGCGCGAAACTTGAGAGCCAGGGCAAGCGCCCGCACTGGCGGTTTCTGCTGCCAAATTTCACCGACGATCCGTTCAAACCTGTTCGCACTGAAGTGCACTGGGACGATCTTGTGCGCGGTCGCCAAACCGTTGATCTGGCTTCACTTTCCGACCCCGTGTTGATCCGCGAGGACGGCACCTGGCTCTACACGTTGCCTTCCGTTGTTGATGACATTGAGATGGGCGTCACCCATGTCATCCGCGGTGAGGACCACGTCACCAACACCGGCGCGCAGATTGCCCTTTTTCGTGCCCTCGACGCAGAACCGCCGGTGTTCGGTCACCACAATTTGCTGACAACCATAAGCGGCGAGGGGCTGTCCAAACGCACCGGTGCACTGTCGATAGGGTCGCTTGCAGAAGCCGGTTTCGAGCCGGAAGCCGTCGCATCGCTGGCAATCTTGACCGGCACTTCGGACAGTGTCGAAGCTCAAAGCTCACTTCAGGATCTCGCCAAACTCTTTGATTTGTCTCATGTTTCCAAGTCCGCCGCCAAGTTTGATCCTGCAGAATTGGTGACATTGAACAAGTCGCTCGTTCACAAGATGACGTTCGCGGCAGTCAAAGAGCGGCTGACAGAACTCGGGATTTCAGGCGAGAAGGCCGAACCGTTCTGGAACACGGTCAGGCCCAATCTTGAAAAGGTTCGCGATGCCGCCGATTGGTGGCAAGTTGTGACAGTGGCCAAGGCTCCTGACGAGATTGTCGCGGAAGCGGACTTGGATTTTGTCCGCGCAGCGTTTGATCTTCTGCCACGGAGTTCTTTCGATCAGGACAGCTGGAAAGCGTGGACTGGCACCGTGAAAACAGCGACTGGCAGGTCAGGCAAAACCCTGTTCATGCCTCTCCGTATTGCGCTTACTGGACGGTCACACGGCCCGGAACTGGCAGCACTTCTGCCTTTGATTGGGCGGGAAGAAACACTGGCCCGACGACCCTGACCTTGCGACCGGGCTGCGCAAAAGCGTCTGGCGCTTTCGCTTCAATCAGATTTGCCACGGCAGCAGCATCAAGATTGCCCGCACGGTTCAACGCCGTCTCGGCGTCCTCCAGAACGCTGGGCTTTGAGGTCGGCAGCGGAATCCAACGAACTTTGCCGATATTTGCATCTACCGGTGCCTCTGGATTCAGCGTTGCCCCCAACTGCGCCTGACACGTGCAGCCGGGAGTCGAGGCAATGCCGTTGACGCGATATTTGAAGGCTGTTGGCGAGCTCATGTACGGCTCTTTCGCCAGACTGATCATCTCTTCCGGCTCCTGATCCGGGATGCTGTGATAGTAAAGTTTGGTGTCCGCACCGGGACACATCGCCGAGCACGACTTTTCGTCAGCGCCGAAGCGGCTGCTGGTTGTCGAGAAAGAAACAGGGAAATAGTACCCGTCACATGTGCGCACACACAAGGTCCGGAACGTGCCGCCAACTTCATACTCCTTGATGCTTGAGTCGTTTCCGTTGATGACCTTCACCCGGCGTTTGGATGAAAGCTCCCGGATATTGGCAGATGCGATTTTCCGCTCGACCTTGCGCTCAGGTCCGGGTTCAATCATCTCGCCACCGAATATCTGGCTGATGACGCCGCGCCGCACGGGAGATGCATCTTGACGCAGCTCGCGTTTGGCGGAAACGGCCACTACGCGTCCGTAGCAATCATTGGCATCCAGCGCCGCGCGGAGGCGGGCGTTGGACAGCTCAGGCGATCCACCGCTGTTGCTCTTGTTTTGAAGTTTCGCAAGATTGCCTTCCATCTTGCGGATGGTGTTGTTGACACGTTGGCAGGTCGCGCTGTTGCCATTTGAGCTGCCAAAAATCAGGAAAGAGCCGCCACAACCGGCGCGGCGCGCCTGACTGCGGGCGATTTGAAGCTGCTGCGCCTGTGCCCTTGCGGCGTTCTGGTATTTTGAAACGCCGGAACGTTGGCTTCCGACTGATGCCAACTGGCGCTCAAGCTTGCTGCAGATTGAGGGACGGGCGTCCGCCGCGACGGGAGCGAAACCCAGTGACACGATTGCAACAGAAACCACTGCCCAAAAACGGGAAACTGACACACGCATCACCAACAACCCCAACGCAACACTGAAGGAAAAAAGCCGCAAGCCCCGTTGCAGCCTCAACGCGAACAGCAATGCTCGAAATCGCGACAATTGTAAACAAAATATGAATGACACGGTAATCAAACATCCCTAACTGACGCGGGTCAACCAGATCACCACGATGACCCGCATTTCGGGCCCGGCACCCGCATTCGTCAGATGGGTTTGTGCTTCTGGGTCGATGCCTCAACAACGGCCAGAGCCGTCATGTTGACGACGCCGCGCGATGTCACCGTTTGTGATAAAATATGTGCTGGCTGCGCTACACCAAGCAGGATCGGGCCGACATGCAGTGCATCCGTTGTCGCCTTGACAACGTTGAGTGTGATGTTCGCAGCATCAAGATTGGGGAAGACCAACAGGTTTGCTGCGCCCTTGAGACGGGAATGGGGATAGGCACGGTGTCGCAAGTCTGCTGACAAGGCAGAGTCGCCATGCATTTCGCCATCGCATTCAAGATTTGGTGCCAAAATCCTGATCAAGTCGGCAGCTTTGCGCATTTTCCGCGCACTCTCCAGATCGCGTGACCCAAAGTTGGAGTACGACAGCAACGCCGCCCTTGGCTCAATGCCAAACCGGCGGATTTCGTTGGCGGCGAGGATCGTCATCTCCGCGATTTCTTCGGCTGTCGGGTCCGGTGAAACATAGGCGTCGGTATAAAACGTCACGCCGGCATTGGAAATCAGCATCGACAGCGCCGCCATCTCCCGTATGCCCGTTGTCTTGCCGATAACTTGCGAGACCGTGCGCAAATGCTCTTCATAGCGGCCTTCCAGGCCGCAAATCATCGCATCAACATCGCCGACGCGAAGAGCAATGGCAGCGATGATGGTGTTGCTGGTGCGCACAACGGTCTTGGCGACCTCCGGCGTGATGCCTTGCCTGCCAGCGACAATGACCAGTTCGTCAACGTAACGTCGGTAGCGCGGATCATCTTCCGGATTGATCAATTCAAAATCCTTGCCCGCAGCGATGCGCAGGCCGAAGCGCGCAATTCTGGCGGCGACGACAGACGGTCGTCCAATCAGGATCGGTCGGGCAATGCCTTCTTCAAGCACGACCTGCGCAGCGCGCAACACGCGCTCGTCCTCGCCTTCTGCATAGATAACGCGGTCCGTTCCGGCCTTCTTTGCGGCTGTGAAAATGGGTTTCATGATAAAGCCGGAGCGGAACACGAACTGGTTCAGCCTGTCGATATACGCGTCCATGTCCTCAATCGGCCTTGAAGCAACGCCGGTGTCCATTGCGGCCTTGGCGACTGCGGGCGCAATGCGCAAGATCAGTCGCTGGTCAAACGGAGAGGGGATAAGGAACGTCGGCCCAAACGTTTGCGTTTCACCCGCATAGGCACGGGCCGCGATATCAGACGGCTCTTCACGGGCAAGCGCGGCAATTGCATGCACTGCCGCTGCTTTCATTTCCTCATTGATCGTCTTTGCGCCGACATCGAGCGCGCCTCTGAAAATATAGGGAAAGCACAGGACATTGTTGACCTGATTGGGATAGTCTGATCGACCCGTACAAATCATGGCGTCAGGGCGGACTTCGCGCGCAAGTTCCGGCATGATTTCTGGCACTGGATTGGCCAGCGCCATGATCAACGGATTCTTCGCCATGCCGCGCAACAATTCCGGCTTGAGAACGCCCGCCGCCGAAAGGCCGAGAAACACGTCAGCTCCTGCAATAACGTCAGCAAGTGTGCGAGCGTCGGTGTTTTGCGCAAACACGGATTTCCACTTGTCCATCAGCGCAACACGGCCTTTGTAAACGACGCCTTCAAGATCGGTGATGAATATGTTCTCACGCCGCGCACCAAGCCGAACGAGAAGATTGAGGCAAGCAAGCGCTGCAGCGCCAGCACCTGACGTCACGATTTTGATCTTCGATATGTCTTTTCCTGCAAGCTCGATGCCGTTGATGATTGCGGCGGAAACGATAATCGCCGTGCCATGCTGATCGTCGTGGAAAACCGGTATGTTCATCCTGTCACGCAGGATTTCTTCGACCTCGAAACACTCCGGCGCCTTGATGTCTTCCAGATTGATGCCGCCAAAGGTCGGCTCCAGCGCCGAGATGACAGTCACCATTTTGTCAATTTCCGGCGCATCGATCTCTATGTCAAACACATCGATACCGGCGAATTTCTTGAACAGAACTGCCTTGCCTTCCATCACCGGCTTTGAGGCCAATGGCCCGATGTTGCCCAGACCCAACACCGCCGTGCCATTTGACACCACCGCCACGAGGTTTGAGCGGGCCGTGTAAAGCGCTGCCGCCTCCGGATTGTCGCGGATGGCAAGGCAGGGTGCTGCAACGCCAGGAGAATAAGCGAGCGCCAGATCGCGCTGGTTGCCAAGCGGCTTGGTTGCTTGAATCTCAAGTTTGCCGGGGCGCGGATAGCGGTGAAAGAACAGCGCCTGTTCTTCAAGATCGCTGATGGCAGATGGTGTCGCGATTGCGTTGTCGTTGTCCAAAATGTCCTCCCGGCGAACAAGCAGACTGCTTTTCCCAAACAGACTGCTAGGTGATCGCGAGCGAAAAATCATCCGGAATGTGTTCGCGTCGCGCGACCTTCTTCTCGCCCCTGTCACAGCCTTGTCGCATGAATCTGTTTTGGCGATCGCACGTGCAAGCGGGGACAAAGACATGCAGTCTGAAGAGCGGCAGTTCAGAGCACTGTTCATATCCGACGTCCATTTGGGTTCAAAAGCGGCACAGGCCGGATTTTTGCTTGATTTCCTGCGGCTCCATGATGCCCCGACGATTTATCTTGTCGGCGACATCATCGATGGCTGGCGGCTGAAACGGTCTTGGCATTGGCCGCAGGCGCACAATGACGTGGTGCAAAAGCTGTTGCGCAAGGCACGCAAGGGATCGCGGATCATCTACGTTGCCGGCAACCACGACGAGTTCTTGCGCCAATTCCAAGGCATCCATTTTGGCGGCATAGAGGTGCTCGACCGGTGCACCCACGAAAACGCCAACGGGCGGAAATATCTGGTTGTCCATGGCGACCAGTTTGACGTGATCGTCCACAATTACCGCAAGTTGGCCTATCTTGGCGACTGGGCATACGACGCCGCAATCTTCGTCAATTCCTGGATGAATGCCGCGCGCCGCAGACTTGGGCTACCCTATTGGTCATTTTCATCCTGGGCAAAGGTCCGGGTCAAAAAAGCCGTCAATTTCATCAGCGCATTTCAGTCCGTAGTTGCCGACGAGGCGCGGCGCTGCGGCGCGGACGGCGTGATCTGCGGCCATATCCATCACGCCGCCATCGAAACGCTCGACGGGATCGAATACATGAATACAGGCGACTGGGTTGAGAGCTGCACGGCGTTGGTTGAACATTTTGACGGGCGCTTCGAAATCATCTCCTGGCAGCACAAGATCGGTCATGAACAAGACGTGGTCGTTGAGCCGCTCGCTCTGCCTGTTGGCCGAAGGGCGGCATGATGAAGCGCATCGTGATTGTAACCGATGCTTGGCATCCGCAGGTCAATGGTGTCGTCAGGACTTTGACGCAGGTATGCGACGGCCTTCGCCAGCGCGGGCACGAGGTCTCTGTCATCTCACCGCAAGACTACAGAAACTTTCCCTGTCCGACCTATCCGGAAATACGGCTGGCCTTTACCGGCAAGCGCGCCATGACCAAGCGCCTGATGGCTTTGCAGCCGACAAACATCCACATTGCGACCGAAGGCCCGCTGGGTGTTCAGGCGCGGCGCATTTGCCTTGCAAAGGGCTGGAGTTTCACAACCAGTTTTCACACCCGCTTCCCCGAGTATCTGCGTGAGCGGCTGCCGGTGCCGCTCGGTTTGAGCTACGGTTTCCTCAAGTGGTTTCATAGTGCCGCGCAAACCTGCCTTGTGCCGACGGAATCCATTGTCAGCGTCCTGAAGCAGCGCGGTTTTCGCAACACGCGAATCTGGACGCGCGGCGTCAACCGGGCCTTGTTTCATCCACGGTCTGATGTGGACTTGGGTTTGCCAAAGCCGGTTTTCATCTGCGTCGGCCGCGTGGCTCCGGAAAAAAACCTCGAGGCGTTTCTATCATTGAAGCTGCCAGGCACGAAACTGATTGTAGGCGATGGACCTGATTTGAAGCGCTTGAAAAGCGAATATCCCGACGCAGTCTTCGCCGGCCAGAAAGTTGGCGAAGAGTTGGCGCGGACCTTTACTGGCGCGGACGTTTTTGTGTTCCCGAGCCGGACAGATACGTTCGGATTGGTGCTGCTGGAAGCCATTGCGTCCGGCCTTCCGGT
>JANMQE010000139.1:0-3579 GCA_031370195.1 Phyllobacteriaceae bacterium | reverse complement strand
ATGGAGATGGAATCGCCCTTGACCGTGACCTCGTGCGGGAAGCGGCCATGGACGGAATCATAGCGCAAAAGATGTGCATTGGTCTCGACGGGGCCGAGATCATTGACGGCCACGACATCAATGTCGGTGCGGCCAGACTCGTGGATGGCGCGCACGACATTGCGGCCGATGCGACCGAAGCCGTTGATTGCTACGCGTAACTTGGCCATGAAAGTCTCTCCTGTGACTGCCGGCGCAACACGTGGCCGGACGGGATCTGGTCTTGGAATGATGTTCTAGCGGGGCTTGCAGCGGGAATCCAGAGTGGTTCCCACTGCGAGCGCGATGTCAATGATTGTGGCGCGCCATGACCTTTTCGGTCACAGCTTCTGCCGTGATGCCGAAATGCTTGTACAGGTCTTTCGCCGGAGCCGAAGCGCCGAAGCCGGTCATGCCAACGAAAATGCCATGCTCGCCGATGATCGCATCCCAGCCGAAACGCAGCGCGGCCTCCACGGCAATGCGCACCGGCGCGGTGCCGATGACGGACTTGCGGTAGTCCTCGTCCTGGGCAAGGAAAAGTTCCATCGACGGGACCGAAACGACGCGGGCGTGAACGCCCTTTTCCATCAGCTGCTTGCGGGCATTGACAGCGATCTCGACTTCCGAACCGGAGGCGAAGATCGTCACCTGCGCCTTGCCTCCTTCTGCGGGGAGCAGTTCATAGGCACCCTTGGCGCACGGATTGTCATTCACCTTGGTGCGCAGCTGCGGCAGGTTCTGGCGGGTGAGGCACAGGACGGTCGGGCCATCGGTGCGCTCCAGTGCCAGTTGCCAGCATTCAGCGGTCTCAATGGTGTCGCACGGGCGGAAGGTGCGCAAGTTCGGAATGCAGCGCAGCGCCGCCAGATGTTCGACCGGCTGATGCGTCGGGCCATCTTCGCCAAGGCCGATGCTGTCATGCGTCATCACATAGGTGACGCCGATGCCCATCAAGGAGGCAAGGCGGATGGCTGGCCGCGCATAATCGGTGAACACCATGAAGGTGCCGCCGACCGGAACCAGCCCGCCATGCAGCGCAATGCCGCTCATGGCCGAACACATGCCATGCTCGCGGATGCCCCAGCGGATGTAACGGCCCTTGAAGTTTTTCGGCGTCACATCGGTTTCAAAGCCCTTGGCCTTGGTGTTGTTGGACGGCGTCAGATCGGCCGAGCCGGACACGAGTTCCGGCATGATCGCCTTGATCGCATCGAGCGCCAGTTCGGACGCCTTGCGGGTGGCGACATTCTGCGGCGCGGCAAGCAGCGCCTTCTTGTGCGCCGCAACAGCCTTGCCGATTTTGGGTGATCGAATTCCGCTCATCCGGCGCTCGAATTCTGCGCGCTTTCCCTCTGATAGCGTGGCGAGCCGCGCTTCCCATTCCTTGCGCGCATCCGCGCCGCGGACACCGGCCGCGCGCCAGACCTTGAGGGCTTTCGGATCAATCGCGAACGCTTCGCCTGGCTTCAGGCCAAGCTTGGCCTTGGTTGCGGCGGCCTCTTCGGTGCCGAGCGGTTCGCCATGTGCCTTGGAGGTGCCGGCGCGCTTGGGAGAGCCGAAGCCGATGACGGTCTTGCAGGCGATCAGCGTCGGCTTCGAGCTCTTCTGCGCTCGCTCAATGGCGGCGGAGATAGCGTCCGGGTCGTGGCCGTCAATGCGCTCGGCGCGCCAGCCGGCGGACTGGAAGCGCTTGACTTGGTCAACCGAGTCCGAGATCGACAACGGGCCGTCGATGGAGATGCCATTGTCATCCCACATCACGATCATGCGCGACAGCTTCAGATGACCGGCGATGGCGATGGCTTCCTGAGACACGCCTTCCATCAGATCGCCGTCGGAGCACAGAACATAGGTGTAATGATCGACCAGTTTCTTGCCATATTCGGCATTCAGCATCCGCTCTGCAAGCGCCATGCCGACGGCGGTGGCGATGCCTTGGCCCAAAGGTCCTGTCGTGGTCTCAACGCCCGGCGTGTGGCCCCATTCAGGGTGCCCCGCCGTGATCGAGCCAAGCTGGCGGAAGCGCTTCAGTTGGTCGAGCGTCACGCCATCAAAGCCGTTGAGGTGCAAGAGCGAGTAAATCAGCATCGAGCCGTGGCCGGCAGAGAGCACAAACCGGTCGCGATCATGCCATTTGGGATTGGCGGCGTCGAATTTCAGATATTTGGACCACAGCACCGTCGCGACATCGGCAGCGCCCAAGGGCAGGCCCGGATGGCCGGACTTGGCAGCTTCAACGCCATCAATGGCAAGCGAACGTATGGCATTGGCCATCAAGTCATGGGTTTCGCGAGAGGTCATGGGATATCCGTTTCAAGAAAAATCGAAAAGAAACCAGCGACCAGAAAGCCGGTCTGAAGGTCCGGTTAAACGCCGTTTGCGGCAGCGTTCCGGACACATATCAGGAGTGAGACCGCAATCAACAAAAAACCGGCGCAATTGCGGCATTTGACTTAAGTCAAGGCAGAATATCTGCTGAATTCAGCTTTGTTGACGGCTGCGAACCGGTGATTGTAAGGTTTGCATACCAACGGCGTCTGGCGATCACGATTCGGGTGGTTGCCGAGAGGGGAAGGCCAACGGCGATGACGGGACAGCCCACACTCAAACAGGCAATCGACCGGATGAACCGCGCGATTGCGGCGATGGAAGAGGCGTCCGCCTCCCGCGCCGAGCAGGATGTGAATTACGCCGAAGCCGAGGAAGAGGTGCAGCGCCTAAACTCCGACCGCTCGCGCCTTGCCAATGAGCTGGATAACAGCGAAGCGCGCGGCGAGCGCTTGACCGCGGCCAACAAGGAAGTCTCGCGCCGCCTTGTGACCGCCATGGAAACCATCCGCGCCGTGCTCGACAGATAGGACAAGATAAATGGCCCAAGTCAACGTCACCATCGACGGCAAATCCTACCGCATGGCCTGCGATGAAGGCCAGGAAGCGCATCTGGAAAATCTCGCCATGCGCTTTGAAAAGTATGTCAGCCACCTGAAGGAAGGCTTTGGCGAAATCGGCGACCAGCGCCTGACAGTCATGGCCGCCATCATGGTGATGGACGAACTGGTAGAGTTGCAAAAACGCGTCAAAGGCATCGAGAGCGAACTGGAAACCCTGCGCAAGACCCGCGACGAGGCCTTGGCCAAGGCCGACAAGACCGACGCGGTGCTGACCGGCGCATTGTCGGAGATGGCGACACGGCTTGAGGGGATTGGGGCCAAGATGGCGGCCAAGCCGACAGCACATTGAAAACGAGAACGATTTGGATCATATCTAGACAATGAGCAAAAGCACAAATCCAAAAGTTGGGTCAAGTACCACACGTTCCCCAAAGGAGCGGCTGATTCTTGGCTACACAAAGGACGGTATCGCGATTGCGCGACCGCCATTTGCACCATCGAGCTTTACGGTCCGCGAATTGGAGAAGGCTGTTCGTGGTTTGAAACACGACAAAGCCAATGCTGAAGCCGGTTAATCTGACTTGGCGCGTGCATCAAAGTCCGTTTTTATAAACTGCCCGTTTGACTACTCGACAGCCAATACCTGCTGTTCCACGTAACCAAGCCG
>JANMQE010000108.1:0-3437 GCA_031370195.1 Phyllobacteriaceae bacterium | reverse complement strand
TACTCAGAGCGCGAATTTACGTGGAACAAGATCACACAGCGCAATCGCAATCCGCTGCTTGCCCTTAACCTTGGCGCAGACGGCATGAAGACCGGGTTCACCGAAGAATCCGGCTACGCGATTGTAGGTTCTGCGGAACGCGACGGCGTTCGCCTGTTCATGGCCATGAGCGGCCTTGCGACAGACAAGGAGCGCGCGGAAGAGGCGCGAAAGATGCTCGAATGGGGCCAGTCTGCGTTTACCAAAGTCTCGCTGTTTGACGCTGGCGAAATCATGGGCGAGGCGAGCGTTTTCGGCGGGACCGGCATGGGCGTTGCCGTCGGGTCAGAAAAGCCGGTGTCCATACTCATCGCCACGCAAAACCGCCTTCGCCTGAAGGCACACGTTTCCTACAAAGGTCCGGTGATCGCGCCGGTGCAAAAGGGTCAGGAAATCGGACAGCTGAACGTTTATTCCGGCGACACGCTGATACAGGTGACACCAGTGCTTGCACTCGGCGACGTCGGCGTCGGGAGCCTGACTGACCGGGCGTTGAGTGCAGCGAAGGAACTGGCGACCGGTTGGACCAGAGGACTCTAAAACGGCGCTGCGCAAATCGTTGCAAACTGTCAGGTCGCCGCTTAAGACCCACCAAGCCTGAATTCCGGGCCGATAAGGACAAGCGGATCAAACGTGCGTGGACATTTCATCACATTTGAAGGCGGCGAGGGTGCGGGCAAGTCAACGCAGATCACCCGGCTGGCTGAAGTCTTGAGAGCGCGCGGCTTTGACATCCTTGTCACCCGCGAGCCCGGTGGTTCACCGGGGGCTGAGGCAGTGCGCCATGTGCTGTTGTCAGGTGCTGCTGAAAAGCTTGGCCCGGAGATGGAGGCCATTCTTTTCGCCTCGGCGCGCAACGATCACGTTGAGCAGGTCATCCGCCCCGCAGTGGAGGTCGGCAAGATCGTGTTGTGCGACCGTTTCATGGATTCCAGCCGCGTCTATCAAGGCGTAACGGGGGGTCTTGATGGCGAATTCATGCGGCAACTGGAGGAGGTGGCGATTAACGGGATGACACCGGATCTGACATTGATCCTCGACATTGACCCAGCCATTGGCCTTGAACGGGCGGCGAAGCGCCGTTCGGGACCAGCGGACCGGTACGAGAAAGAGACCGTCGCGTTGCACAGGCGGCGGCGTGAGGCGTTTCTGGATATAGCCAAGCGCGAGCCCAAGCGTTGCAAGGTCGTCGATGCAGGTGCCGAACCGGAAAAAGTTGCGGCAACGATTCTTGGCCATGTTACGGCATTGCTGAAGCGCGCAAAGGTGGCGACATGATTGAGGGCGATGTTCCTGACAGTCACGACAGCATTGCCGGATTTGCCACTCCCGCCTTGGCGCAGGTTGTGTTTGGCCATGAGGAACAGTCACAATTTCTTGTAAGCGCCTACCGTTCCGGCAAGCTGCACCACGCGCTGCTGTTCGATGGCGCACCGGGTATCGGCAAGGCTTCGTTGGCATTTCTGTTTGCGCGGCACATTATTGCCAATCCTGATTGGTCGAACGCGCCGGAGTTGTTGGACGAAAATCCGGACAGCGCATTGGCGCACCAGATTGCCATGGGTTCCCACAATCAAATTCTCGTTCTAACCAGGCCTGTGGATGCAAAGACCGGCAAGTTCAAGACGCAGGTGACAATTGATGAGACACGCCGGATCAATCATTTCCTGTCGTTGACGGTTCCAGGCAATGGCCAGAAGATCGTGATCATTGATCCTGTCAATGACATGAATGCCAACGCTGCCAATGCCTTGCTGAAGAACCTTGAAGAGCCGACGCCGCGCACCTTGTTCATCCTGATCGCCCATTCGTCCGGCCGTTTGTTGCCGACAATACGATCGCGCTGTCTGCAATTGCGCTTTGCGCCATTGAGTACCGCCAAAATGCATGAGGCCCTTGATCATCTTGGGATCACCCAAAAACGCAACGGCACGGAACTTGACCGGCTCATTTCGCAATCCAGTGGCTCGCCTCGCATTGCTGCCATGCTGTCAGAAGGCGGAGGAATTGAAATCCTGGATGCCGCCGACAAAGTGATTTCAGGTCATCGTTTTGATGTATCGGGTACGCTGAAAATTGGTGACGCATTGTCAACGCGCGACGCCGAGCCACTCTATTTGTTGCTGACTGACTATCTCCTCAACATGATTGCAAGTCTCGCTGGTGAGGCTGCCGTATCTGACACCGTTCGCGCTTCCTCGCTCGCTGTATTGCACGCATCCTTGTCGGCCAAGATTGCCGAGGGCATGCGCTTCAATCTTGATCGCCGCCAAACGTTGATCGAGGTGCTGCAAAGCGTGCATGCCGCAATGTCGGGGCGGATGGCGGGATAGCATTCCGGCCGTGCATGCTCTATCTGTCCGGCAACAGCGGAATTAAACGGACGTTTCATGCGCGAGAAGTTTTACATCACAACTCCCATTTTCTACCCCAATGGCGTTCCGCATATCGGCCACGCCTATACTGCGATTGCGACCGACGTCTTGGCGCGATTCCAGAGGCTTGACGGCAAGGACGTATTCTTTCTGTCAGGTACGGATGAGCATGGCCAGAAGATGCAGCAGACGGCAGTGAAAGATGGCATGTCGCCAATCGAGCTTGCCGACCGTAACTCCAGCGTCTTTCGTAAGATGCTCGACGTTCTCAACTGCTCCAACGATGATTTCATTCGCACGACCGAGGAGCGGCACCGCATTGCGTGCCAGCATCTCTGGGACAAGATGGTCGCCAATGGCGACATCTATCTCGACACCTATGGCGGCTGGTATTCTGTGCGTCAGGAGGCCTATTTCGACGAAGCTGAAACAACTCTCGGTGAAGACGGCGTGCGCCGCGAACCGCTTGGCTCGCCGGTCGAATGGGTTGAGGAAGAGAGCTATTATTTCCGCTTGTCAGCCTATGGCGACAAGCTCTTGGCGCTATACGAAAGCAATCCGAATTTTGTTGGCCCCAATGAGCGGCGCAATGAGGTGGTGAGCTTCGTGAAGTCAGGCTTGCGCGATCTGTCCGTCTCGCGCACGACATTCGACTGGGGCATCAAGGTGCCGGGCAATGACGCTCATGTGATGTATGTCTGGGTTGACGCGCTGACCAACTACATCACTGCCGCAGGCTACCCGGACACAGAAAATCCGCGTTGGTCCTACTGGCCGGCGACCCACATCATAGGCAAGGACATCGTCCGCTTCCACGCAGTTTATTGGCCGGCCTTCCTGATGTCTGCGGGTATCGAGTTGCCCAAGCGCGTGTTCGCGCACGGCTTCCTTTATAACCGCGGCGAGAAAATGTCGAAGTCGGTCGGCAATGTGATTGATCCGTTCGCAATGGTCGAGCATTACGGCCTCGATCAGGTTCGCTATTTCTTCATGCGTGAAGTGCCGTTCGGGCAGGACGGCTCA
>JANMQE010000104.1:0-2398 GCA_031370195.1 Phyllobacteriaceae bacterium | reverse complement strand
GGCATGCGAAGGTCATAGCCCTGAACCTCAAAGCCACTGTCATGCAGCAATTGCGCGGCAAGGCTTCCGACTTTACCGAGGCCGAGTACGGCGATTTTTTTCATGGGTGGTCCTCCGGGTATTTTGCGCAATCTCTATCGGTTCGTCATTCCGGGGCCGCGAAGCGGAACCCGGAATCCAGAGCTGTAGCGGCGGTCAGAAAGGCTCCGGCATTGCTACAACTAATCAGCCGGACTACCGACTTTTGTATTTCTCATTTCAGCGTCACCACTCTGGATTCCGGGTTCCGCTTCGCGGCCCCGGAATGACGACGCTTTGGTCATTGGGTCCTAAATATCGAACTTGATGCCCTGCGCCAGCGGCAGGTTGCGTGAGTAGTTGATAGTGTTGGTCTGGCGGCGCATGTAGGCGCGCCACGCGTCAGAGCCGGACTCGCGGCCGCCGCCGGTTTCCTTCTCGCCGCCAAACGCGCCGCCGATTTCAGCGCCGGACGGGCCGATATTGACATTGGCGATGCCGCAATCAGAGCCGCCCGCGGAGAGGAATTCTTCCGTCTCGCGCACGTCTGTCGAGAAGATGCAGGACGAAAGGCCTTGCGGCACTTCGTTTTGCATTTCAATGGCTTCAGCCAATGTCTGGTAGCCCATCACGTAGAGGATCGGCGCGAAGGTCTCCTTGTGCACGATCTCCGTCTGGGCCGGCATCTCGACAATGGCAGGGTGCACATAGGCGGCGTTGCCGAATTTGTTGTGCAGTGCGCGTTCGCCGCCATGCACGGTGCCGCCATCAGCCTTGGCAGCAGTGATCGCCTTCTGCATCGCATTGAATGCATCCATGTCGATCAGCGGGCCGACGAGCGTTCCGGTCGCCAGAGGGTCGCCAATCGGCAGACCTGCGTAGGCTTTCGACAGGCGCTCGACCAGTGTGTCCTTGATGCTCTCGTGCACGATCAAACGGCGCAGCGAGGTGCAGCGCTGACCGGCGGTTCCGACGGCGGAGAACACGATGGCGCGCAGGGCCATTTCAAGGTCCGCCGAAGGCGCAACGATCATCGCATTGTTGCCGCCAAGCTCGAGAATGCTCTTGCCGAAACGCTCTGCCAAAGCCACCGATACCGCATGGCCCATCCGTGTCGAGCCGGTGGCCGAGACGATGGCGACATCTTTGCTCTTGGTGATGACTTCGCCCGCCTCGCGCTCGCCGATGACGATCTGGATCAAGCCGTCCGGCGCCTGATCGCCGAAGCGGGCGACGGCGCGGTCGCAAATCTTCTGCACGGCAATGGCGCAAAGCGGCGTCTTTTCGGATGGCTTCCATAGCACCGGATCTCCGCACACCAGCGCCAGCGCCGTATTCCACGCCCATGGCGCGACCGGGAAGTTGAACGCGGTGATGATGCCGCACACGCCCATCGGATGCCATGTCTCGCGCATCGAATGGCCGGGACGCTCGGAGGCGATGGTCAGGCCATACAATTGACGGGAAAGACCGACTGCGAAATCGCAGATGTCGATCATCTCCTGCACTTCGCCAAGGCCCTCTTGGAATATCTTGCCGCATTCAAGCGTCACCAGACGGCCAAGCGTTTCCTTCTCCTTGCGAAGTTCCTCGCCAAGAAGGCGGACCAATTCGCCGCGGCGCGGGGCGGGGACGTTTTTCCAGATGTGGAAAGCCGCGACCGACTTGGCGATCTTGGCCTCGACTTGGGCGACGCTCTCGACCTTCAAATGCGCAATGATGCTGCCGTCTACCGGCGTGGTCACTTTGAGTGTGCCGCCGGAAATGTCGGCAGTTGAGAGGCCGCTGGCGGCGAGGATGTCGGAATGGCTCATGGTCGTCTCCCGTTCAATGCTTGTTCGTCAGCGCAATACACGCCTCGATGATGTCGTCGCGGCTCGGCAGCGTCACGGTGGCGGCGCGGCCGAGCGGTATGAAACTGTCGTCGGCGGTGATGCGCACGGTCTCGCGCCCGGCCGGGCCTTGTTCGGCAAACAGCGCCATCAGCGCCTCCGACTGCGAGCCGGTGTGGCGGCATTCGTCAACGATCAGCACACTGGCACAGTTGGCAGCGGCGTCAATGATGGCCTTTTCATTCAGCGGATTGAGCCAGCGCAGATCAATGATCCGTACGTTGACGCCATGTTGGTCCATCAGGAGCTTTGCCGCTTGCCGCGACAGGTATGCGCCATTGCCATAAGTGACAATCGCCACATCCGTGCCGTCGCCCTCAATGCCGATGTCGCCGAACCGGATTTCACCGCTGCCCGGCTGAGGATAGTGGAATGTCATCAGCCCGTCCTTGGGCTCGTGCAGGTCGCGCGCCGAATAGAGCGCAATCGGCTCGACGAACACCACAACGCGCTGCTCCTCGCGCGCCAGCCGGATGCTCTCGCGCAGC
>JANMQE010000072.1:0-5216 GCA_031370195.1 Phyllobacteriaceae bacterium | reverse complement strand
CCAGAACCGGATCAGCCACAACCGGCAAGGCAATGCGCCGCTCGGTGAGCCGGTCCGCCTTGTCGTATGCCATTGCCGTCTTGACCCCGCGCGCATCCGTCTGCGCACTCAAGCGATTGGCGCGGTCATATTGGTAAGTCCATGTGCCAAGGTCCGGATCGGTCGCAGTTACGCGGTTGCCGAGCATGTCATAGACATTGGTCCACACAGCACCGCCTGCGTCCTTCACACCGGTCATGCGACCTAGCGCGTCCCATGTGCGGGTCTCGGTCTGCACACCGGCGCCAAGCTTGCGGTCAATGCGGATGACATTGCCGTTGGTGGACGACCATGTCTTGCGCGCACGGCCAAGCTCGTCTGTTTCGGTCACAAGATTGAGTGGCACGTTCATGACACCGGAGACAGTCGGTGTAATCGCGTAGGACAGGGAGCGCGCCGCACCATCCGGTTGGGTGATTGTCAAAGGGCGGTCTGCCCAGTCGAACGTGGACGCAATAAATTTCGGGGCCGTATCGCCGGTCAGATGCGGCAGACTTTTGGCGACGATGTTGCCGCGCTCGTCATAATCCGTCAGCACATGGATCATGCTGGCAACATCGTTGAACACGGTTCCCGGGACACGTTCTCGCCAAGTGCGGCCAAATCCGTCAAAGTTGGTCAGGCTGTTGAGCTGGCCCGCCGGCGTTGGCCAATAGGTCGCGACATATTGGTTGGCCGGCGCGCCCAAGGCCGAGTAGCGGGTGTATTTGTAATTGCCGGTGACGGTGTTGTTCTGGTTGTAGGGGCGGCAAAAGGCATCGTACGTAAAGATATGGCGAACCGCGTCAATGCCGGTCTTTTCGCTTGGCTTGCCGCAGACCGTATCATAAGCGGCGGTCGCCTGATGGCGGTTGTCAGCCACGTAAAGCGGGTCGCGGACGGCAACCGGAAACAATTTGAACACCTGCTCGTATATCGTTTCGGTTCGGTTGCCATTCGCATCAGTTGCAGACGTCTGATTGCCGTTGGCGTCGTACGTGAACGCCAAATCCGTATAGATGCTGGCGGGTGATATGGATTGATAGTCTTGCTGGCGGGTCACATCGCCTGTCGTCGGTGCTGCGCCAAAAGCGCCATCGTCGTAGGCAAGTCGTTGCAGGTTGATTCGCGGCTGCGCAGAGTCAAATCCGGACCATTTGCTGATGCTCGACGGCATGTCGACAATATAGGCTGCCGTGTTGGCGACCACCGGCGCCGAGATCATCAGCTCGTCGCCGGTCACATCGGTGCGGCCATGGTCCTTGGTTAGAACTACATTCCCGTAGCCGTCAAAGGTGCGTTCGGTTTTCAGTGTTGCGCTGCCGCCGCCTTCGGAAACGACTGTGGTCGTTGCGGTGTTCAGGGCCTTGTAGGGTTTTGCCGCGACGTTGATGACCCACGTCTCTGACACGTCAGAGCGAACCGCCCCTGTACCATCCTTTTGAACAACGCGGTCTGTGGCTCCAGCAGATGCGACGTCTTGCCGAAAGGTGGTCTCAACAGTTGGACATGCAGTGTCGTTTGCTGCGCACGGGCGAGTCGCCGTCACATTACGAAACCCGAGAAACCGACGCAGCGCGGGGTCATATTTGCCGCCTGCATAGGTTATCCGCTGGACTGAAGCCGTTCCTCTGCCATCGTTGCCGCTGATTTCGGTCAAAGTGTCGATTGCATACGGAAGGTATGTGTTTTGCCATGCAGTCGATGGCGTGAACTTGAAGCCATTGATGCCGCCGAGCTCATTCTTGATTGAGGACAGCGTGTTGGGGCGACCATCCACCAACTTGGAGATGAGGAAAGTACGGTTGGTCGCGGTCAAATAGCCGGATAAAAAATCTGCAAAGCCATCGCCATTGAAATCCCCCGCCAAACTTCCAACAAGTGGGACCGCGATGTTTGCGCCTGGCGTTGTCGTCGCGCCCCCGGCAGACAAATTGAAAAATACAGTTTGCATGTAAGGCAATCGTTCGCCGTTTGATAACGCACGAACCATGATCTCGGCTCGGCCGTCTCCGTCCATATCCACGAAGCTCGGCAAGCTTTTGTAGAAAGCCGCGCTAACGAATGACGCGCCGCCGGTGCCGGTTAGCAGAGTGAAGCCACGCCCGTTGCCAAGATAGATTGTATATTGAGAGCCACTGCCCGTGCCCGGCCCCGAAAGCGTTACGATGTCACTCACACCGTCACCGTTGATGTCAGCAACTTGCCAGCCATTGCCGAGATAGGAGGTCGCAATCGGCAGCGGGCCAGTTGCAACCGTCGTCGGCGTCGCGCCCGGAAGCCAGCCCTGCATCATCCACATTGCAGTTTCGGGCCGCGATGCATGTAAAGTCTGCACCGTGCCATCGCCAAAGAAATTGCCGGACGCGACAAATCTGTAAGGGGAGGCATAGAGGTGCTGCAGGCCCGCCTGATCAGGGGCGCTAATGATGTTCGGCAGCAAATATTGATCGGTTGGCGCTGTCGGAACACGCGTATTCACCAGCTTGGAACATTCCGGGAAATATCTCGATGTACTCGTGCAAGGAATGATTGATGGCTGCAGCGTGCTGTCAAACTGAATCGTGTAACTCTGGCCAAAGCCGGTGTCGTACAAAGTTCCGTTGCTGTTTCCACGTGTCGTAATGACAACGTCTGCGCCGTTTATCGCTTTTCTTTCGTTGCTGAAATACTGACCAAAATGCAGGCGTTTCGTCGTGGAACCCGGATAGGACGTGGCGACATTCAAGTATGTAATATAACTGTTTGTATAGAGGCTCTTTTGAGCGGATATTGATGATGCCAAATTGATCTTTTCGTAAGTTATATAGCGGTCTGACCTCAGCCTATCTATGCCATCATGTCCAATTCTGCGAATGAAAGTTTCCCGATCACAGTTGGCAAGAAGCTCATCCACGCCATCATTGTCTATGTCCTCGTACGAGGCCCCATAATAATACAAGGGACGATAATTATACGTGGTGGTGCAAGCACCGCCGCTCAGCGTGACGGTCTTGCTCTCATATGCCCAGTTCATGTCCCTGTAAGCAAACGTCACCGGCGGCAGCGCGGAGCCGCCCGAAATTTCGCCGGATTGGTCGATGATTACGTCTCGGCCATACCGCTTTATGGATGCCAGTCTGGTCGTGTTGGAGTACGGGCTTTGCGCGTAGTCCAAAGACCATGCACCAACTGTTGCGCTTTCGGAAAGCACAGAGACAGATTTGATGCGTTTGGTCGTCTTCGAGATGCTCTTGCCGTTGGCCATAAGCAACTGATCCGGCCGGTCTTCAAGAAAGAAATTTACTGTGTATAGCGAATAACTGACTGTCTTGGGGTAACAGACAGGCAGCTCAGGGCAGTCGTAATCGTAAGTGATACTATTGCCGCGCGTGTCGATAACTTGAGCCAGGAGCCAGCGGTAGTATCCGGCGAGCGCACCATCCGGTCCGGCAGCGGCGGCAAACGCGATGGCGGGTTTGAACACAGCTCGAACACCATCCTTGGCGGTCACTTCCCACTGGTTAAGCGCGCTGTCGTACCGGATTCGCTTATAGCCCTCCGTTTCCTCTGCATGCGTGCCACCGGTGACGCACGACGGGCTTGTCATACCCGCCGCACAGGCGACCAGTTCCGCGCCATCCATAACAAAACGGTCATTCGCATCAAACGCAGGCACACCGCCGCGCGGCCGGGCGCGCTCGATGACGGAAAAGCCGGACAGGCCCCAGCCAAATCCAAGCCAACCCTGATAGTTGCCGCCGATTTTGGTCCGGCGGCTGGAATCATAGTCAAGGGAGATCTCCGGCTCCAACCCTCGAAATTGCGGCACTGCAAGTTCATAGCCATAGCGCAGCGAACCATCTGCGCCGAAGCGAGGCGCGGATGGCTGCAGAAAGCTTCTGGAGTTTTGGGTGTCACTGCCAGGTTCTGTTGTGGCTGCCGCTGCCGAAGACGTTACAGCAGTTGTTGAACCCTGCAACGCATTGTCCTCAGGTTCGACGCCGGTTTCTGCGGAGCCCTTGTTCGGCTGGTCTGTCGGCTTGACACTGTATTCTCCAGATGATTGCTCCGTCGCACTTTCAGGAACCGCACCGTCCGGTATTGTGATCACACCTGTACCGACCGAAGGCGATCCGTTGCCCAACTCCTGTGCCAAGCTTGGCGTCAGATATATGCAAAGGGCGATGATGAGGCCGATCAATTTTCGAGACATCATTTTCAACAACACATCCACTGGCTGGCAACCGCGATTGCATCAGGCATTGCTTAGATATGTCTATGATTGCACTCGCATCGGCAACTGGCAATTGCAGGCGGTTGGATATCAACAGGATTGTGAATTGTGACACCGCACGTTGCAAACTGTGCAGCGATGACTTGGGTCCACGCGTTCCGCTGACGGGACGATGTCATTTTCCAAGGCATGGTTTGGGTAATCAATTGCCATTTTCTTTAATCAAGCGAGCTTCGTCGGGAGCGGGATTTGGCTAAGTTCAACCACGCTGCAAACAATTTCGGAATTCATCGAGTGTGGAACTCAACAAAATCAAACCAACATCGCTCAACAAAATTGACTTGAAAAAATAATGGCGGAGAGGGAGGGATTTGAACCCCCGATGCCCTCACAGGCATGCCGCATTTCGAGTGCGGTGCATTCGACCACTCTGCCACCTCTCCGCAATGAGCCGTGATCTGAAACGCTGGACGCCGGTTATTGCGTCCGATCACGGCTTCCAACCATGGGTGCCTTGGTCAAAGCGAGCGGTATGTAGCGATATGTGGGCGGCGAAACAAGCATGATTTTCGCAAGCAACGCGCTTGTTGGTTGACTATTGACCGGCCATGCCGTAATGCGCCCATGCTTCGGCGTGGGCTCTCCGCGCCGATTGCGTTTTATCAACCCGGTCCTGACTGGATAAAAAGACAAGCCGGATCACTCCGAGCCTGTTGCGTGAACACCGAAAGGGAAAAAAATGTTCGCAGTCATCAAAACCGGCGGCAAGCAGTATCGCGTCGTCGCCAACGACCTTTTGAAGGTCGAAAAAGTCATCGGTGAAGCCGGTGACATCGTTCAATTCACCGAAGTTCTGATGGTCGGCGAAGGCGCTTCGGCTGCCATCGGCGCGCCTACGGTTGCAGGCGCTGTCGTGACTGCGGAAGTCGTCGAGCAAGGCCGCGCCAAGAAGGTCATCGCCTTCAAGAAGCGCCGCCGCCAG
>JANMQE010000047.1:0-14116 GCA_031370195.1 Phyllobacteriaceae bacterium | reverse complement strand
CTGGCGTCCCAAGAGCTTGAGAAGCTGGTGTGGGGATTGGCGTTTTGGTCGAAATCATCGAGCGTGAAATGCTTGAGCGGGTCGAGGAGGGCGAAGCTCGGGATGCGCGATGCGTTTGTGGCGGCGAATGAAGGGAAGTTTGGCAGGGTTTGGTGTGCGGCGCGGGACTTCAGCACAAGGCCGCGCGCGGCGATGACGATGAGGCGGCGCAGCGCGGATTCTGCCGGGCGCAGGATGAGGAGGATGGCCGCGTAGAGGCGGTATGGGAGGGTGAAAGCGGCGTTTGCATTGCCCGCGTCCGGCTGACTCACCCTCACCGCTTCGCTTTGCGAAGCAGCTGGCCCGGGGCGAGCCACGGGTCTCGCCCGTCCTTCGGACCCCGCTTCGCGGTAGAGGGGAAGGGCGCGAGGATTCTCCCGCAGCATCGCAAACATGGCCGCGACGATCTTGCGGAGTGCGTCGCTGTTTCGTTCGATTGCCCTGTTCCAGTCCATTGAGCCTGCCTCGTGCGCGCCGGGATTGACGCGGGGGCATTATAGGGTTGGGTTTTTGAGAGGGGGATAGATTTATTTTTGGCGGTCGCTGCGTGATCCGAATTGCGGAGACAGTGCAGCCAATTGCTGCGAAATTGTTGGATTATCGGCGGGTGTTGTGGATGGCAATTGGCTGCACAGTCACCGTAATTCCTAATTGCTGCCACGTTGATGGATTGTCGGCGGGTGTTGTGGATGGCAATTGGCTGCACTGTCACCGTAATTTTGCGACGGATATTGTATGTGGCAATTGGTGGCACGGTCAGCGTAATTCTGTTGATTGGTTGACTTGGCAGCGGTGTTTGGCTGTCACCGAAGTCTTGCGCGCCCTGCCCCGTCTGACCGATGCGAACGGTTCGGCGTGCGTGACGTGCGAGACGTGTGACCTCAAATAATCCCGAGGCGGACCGCCTTTACTGTTGCCTGTATCCTGTTGACGGCGTCGAGTTTGCGGCAGCAGGTTGCGAGGTAGTGGTTTATTGTGTGCTCTGACAGCGCGGTGATCTGGGCGATTTCGCTGCTGGTTTTTCCGGCGGCTGCCCATTTGAGGCATTCGGTTTCCCTCGCGTTCAAGGTTTCAGGCGGCCTTGATCGCTCAGTGTCGCTGTGGCTGAAGGCCAGGTTTGAATGCATGATGTTGCCCCCGTGGATCGCGCCGAATCAGTTGGAAAGGACTGCGATACAGCGGGGTAGCAAGCAAACAAATGATAGTAAACCAATGGTTGCGCTTTAATGTTCTGCACCTTTTGGTTTAGCTACGGGCTTGTCATCGCTCAAGATTCTTTCCTCGACAATCTTCTTGCGCACTTCGGTCCGGCTGAAGAGATCGAACTGCAATATCAAGGCTTGGCGGAAGCGCTTGCCGCCAGTGACCTGGTTTGACAATGCCAGCATCTCGTCGGTGAGCGATGACATGTCAGGTGTTTTGTCCTTGCCGCCGCTGAAAAGATCGCTGTTGAACGCCACCGAATTGAGGGCGTCTGCCAGAATGACTTCGTCGGTGATGCCAGCCGGATTTTTCACGGACATGTCGGTTTCGAGCGCGAATCTGAAAATGGCAAAACCCAACTGGTCTTTGCCGCGGATGACGGAACTGGTGAAGATATCAGGGGTGAGATAGACACTTTCTTCCGGGCTGTGCGTCGCAGCCGCTTTTGTCCTCCTCGCCGTGTCAGCTTCCCGCTGCATGATGCCGAAGTTGACGCCGGCCAGTGTGCCGGAGGCGGCGAAGATGATGGCGAGGAGCGGTCTGATCATTTTCGCCGGGCGAAATGGTCAATCTGATAAGTGCCGTCGTTGCCGCCTTCAAGCGAGGCGGACATCAGGATTTCGAGCACTTCGCGGACAGCTTCAGCCGAGGCGTTGCAGTAGCTCATGTTTTCCCTGATGGCAGCGGACATGGTCTTCAAACGCACCATCATGCCGGGCTCATGACTGGCGCTTCCCGCCTGTCTTCCCGTTTGGCTGACCGCCATGTTCAAATCATGCAGCAACCGGTGTTTTGTCAGATTGTTCTCTCGGATCTCGGCATCCTTGAAGCTCCTGATGCTGATGTTCTCGCTGGCCAGAAGAGCGGTTATTTTATCCACGACGCGGGCAAGGGACGCGCCGCCGGAATTGCCGTGATTTTCCATCATTCTGCGCCACCGGGTTTTGTGTTGATCATGTTCTGCTCCATGCTTTCGCCAATGGATTCGGCAAGGCCCAGATGCATGCCGGACGAGAGGGTGTCGGCCAGCTCGTCGGACAAGAGCGAACCCCAGTATTCACCGGCCAGACCGGACTCCGCGCCGCCAAGGCTTTGCTTGGGGACGATTGCGCCCATGAGACTGCGGACCAGCATGGCTTCAAGCTGCTGAAAGGCTTCTGTCGGTTTTGTTGAGGCGGACTGCGACAATTTGGACGCGCTCAATTGCTGGGGCGTATCGAAAGCCACCTTGTTTGAGCGCACACTTTGGCGCGCAGGGATCGGGGGCGAGACGCCTGCCAGCCGCGTTGCTTCCAGAACAGGGATTGAAACTGGCATCAGCGGACCTCTGGTTTTGCAATGCTGCAAAAACTGCCTCGGGCGGCAAGGAATGGCGCGACGAAGCGTTACCTTTCGGCTAGTCCAAAATGCCCCGTCTGCCTTGTCCAAGACTGACGTCGTTGCAGTGATTGCGGGCGATGAATTCGGACACTTCGATCTCTGCGGTTTTCAGGGCTTCTGATTGCTCAAATTTTTTGAGCCTGAGCCACAGGTCGCTGGTCGCCTTGTCGATGTTTCTGACTTCGGTAGCGATTGTATCAATCTCTAACGTCAGGTGCGTGATTTTGGTTTCCAGATCATGGCGATATTTAACGTGGTAGCCGTGGAATATGGACAGGTTCATGTCCATGCGCAGGTACGTGTCGTCGATGTAGCGGACCGCTTCCCTGGCTTGCGCCCTCTCCATGCCGTGCGCGGCGGCTTTCTGCAGTCTTGATTTTTTTTCACTCTCCAGAAAATCAACCAGGCGTGTCAACTTGGATTTCTGGTTCGACGGGCTGTTCATCTTAGAGCGGCATCTCAAAATGCCCCTGAGCGGCGAGGGAAACCAGCGCCGGGATCAGGATGTAAATCAGGAGCAGCGCGCCGAGCAGAACGCCGGGCGTGGCGATGAAATAGAGCGGCAGGTTCGGGATCAGCTTGTTCAGCAGCGCAATGAAAATATTGGTCAAAAGCGCGTAGGCAAGGAAGGGGCTGGCGAGGCTGAAGGTGACCAGAAAGCAATCCGACAGGAAGCCGACGAGGTTTTTTGAAATCGCGCCAAAATCGGGCAGTGCCCCCGCCGGCGCCAGTGAGAAGGAGCGCACGAGCGCACGGATCGCCTGATGGTGGAAATCCATGGCAAACAGAAGAAGCATGGTGGCGGACGAGACAATGGAGGCGAGTGCAGGCTCCATGTCATTGTCCATGACCGAGGGCACGAGCTGCGCACTGATGCCGACAGCGGTGGAGGCGGCGTTCATCATGAAGCTGACAGCAAGCAGATAGTAGCGCGCGCCAAGACCGATGAGTACACCGGTGATTGTTTCAGACACAATGAGACGCGCCAGATGCCAGAGCGACCGGCTTGCTTCTTCGATTGCCACAGGCGGCAGCATCGGCAACAGGGCGGCGGTGAGGCTCAGGACAAAGATGATGCGGACCTGCTGCGGCACGCGCACGGACGACAGGCCGGGAAGGACAAGAAAGCAGCCGGATATGCGCGCAAACCCGATGATCGCCTGAAGCAACTTTTCGTCGGCCCACTCAATCAAGATATGCCGCCCAGAACTTGCAGCTGAATGCCCCGGGCAATTTCCGCATGGCTGAGAACCGGCTGGCCGGGCGCAAAACGCTCGATGATCATGCGCACATAGGGGCGTGCATCCTGGTTCGAGATCAGCGCAAACATGGTTCCGCCATCAGAGTTTTTGGCAATCGCACTTTGAGCTTCCGCGGCGAATTTTTCGAGCTGGCGGGGATCCATTTCAAACTCGATGATTTCGCCCTTGGCGTTTTTTCGCAGCGATTCATGAAAGGCGAGATCCCACCTTGGACCGAGGCGCAGGATGCTGAGCACGCCGGCGTTGGCGATGTCGCCGCATATCTGCTGGGCGATGCGCGAGCGGACGTGTTCGACGATCTTTTCCGTGCGGCGCAGATGCGGGGCGACCTCGGCGATCGCCTCGATGATGAGATGCAGATTTCGCACGGAGACGCGCTCGGACAGAAGCATCTTCAGGATCGCCTGAAGTCCGGGATAGGTCAGGTGCGTGGTGCAGATTTCGTCTGCGAGCTTGCGGTATTCAGGCTCAAGCCGATCCACGAGTGCACGCATGTCGCGATAGGACAGGAGTTGCGACAGGTTGGTGCGGATGACTTCGCTGAGGTGGGTCAACATGACGGACAGATTGTCGACATGTTGCAGGTTCAACCGCGCCAGATCCCCGGCGAACACGGCCGGGACCGACAGCGCCTGCATGCCGAAGGCCGGTTCCTTGACCAACTCGCCGGGAATGTCGGGAACCGGGCCATTGCCGATCAGCGCGAGCACCTCGTCGAGGCGCATCTCATAAGACGCGATGGAGGTGCCGTGAATTTTGATGTGATAAGATTTGGCGGCGATCTGGAAGTCTTCGCTGACTGTGACTTCTGGAATGACATAGCCGTATTCTACCGCGAATTTCCGGCGCATCTTGCCGAGGCGAACGGTGAGTTCCTGCCGCTCGGAGACGAGTTTTGAGGCCAGTTGCTTGCCCAGCACGAGCTCGATTTCAGATGTCTTGAGCATCTGTTTGACCGAGTCCTGTTTGGCCTTGTCGGTGGCGTCGCGGTCATCGGCCTCGGCTTGAGCGACCTCGCCGTCGGCAATCTTGCGCAGGCGCTGGATGTTGTGGCCGGTGAGCGCCATGAGCGCGCCGATGCACAGGAATGGCAGGGTGGGAAGGCCCGGCATTGCGGCGAGGCCGACGAGCAACATCGCCGCGACGAACAGGGCGCGCGGATAGCCGCCGAGCTGCTTGAGGACGGCGCTGTCTGCCGAGCCACGGGTGCCACCTTTGGAGACAATCAACCCGGCAGCGAGAGAAATGATGAGGGCGGGCATCTGGGTGACGATGCCATCACCGACAGACAGTTTGACAAACACTTCGGCGGATTCCGCGACCGTCATGTCGTGGCGGATAACGCCGATCAGTATGCCGCCGACGATGTTGACGCCGGTGATGATCAGGCCGGCGATTGCATCGCCGCGCACGAACTTTGACGCACCGTCCATGGAGCCGAAGAAGGCGCTTTCCTCTTCAAGCTCGCGCCTGCGGAACTGGGCTTCTTTTTCGTCAATGGTGCCGGCAGACAAGTCTGCATCGATGGACATCTGCTTGCCGGGAATGGCATCGAGGGTGAAGCGCGCGCCGACTTCGGCGATGCGGGTTGAGCCTTTGGTGATGACGACAAAGTTGACGATGATGAGGATAGAGAAGACGACCACGCCGATCAGGAAATCGCCGCCCATGACGAATTGCGAGAAGCCGCTGATGACGTGGCCGGCGGCGTGGACGCCCTCGTGGCCATTGGCAAGGATGACGCGGGTGGTGGCAATGTTGAGCGACAGGCGCAGCATGGTGGTGATGAGGAGCACAGTTGGAAACGCCGAGAAGTCGAGCGGGCGGGTGATCCAGAGTGAGACCATCAGGATGAGGATCGACAATGACAGCGAGAGCGCCAGGCCAAAGTCAATGAGGAACACCGGGATCGGCAGGAACAGGATGCTGAGAATGAGCACGATGCCGATTGCGAACGAGACATCGGTTGACCATGCGGCTTTGGGGACGGGGGCGGCCGATTGGATGGTCATGCGGGTCCAAATGTCTGGTCTGAGCGGCCCAGATTAGTCAGCCAGCCTTGCGCCAAACAGGGCTGGATCAAGATCAGAACCCTGTCACGATGCGGTCAAAGACGACGGTGACGAAGCCATTGAGCTGGCCGCCCATGAAGTTGGCGAAGAGGGCGGCGGACATGAAGACGATCATGATTTTTGGCACGAAGGTCAGTGTCACTTCCTGGATTTGCGTGAGGGCCTGAAAGAGGGCGATGATGATGCCGATGATCATGGCCGGGAGCACTGCGGGGATGGATGTGATGAACACGGTCCACATGGCGAACTGGACCAAATCCAATGCGTCAACGGTGTTCATTGCGCGATCACCACGCGGGCGTTTATCGCCAGCTCGCTGCCATCCGAGAGCTTTGCCAGAATGCCGTCGCCTGTGAAGCGGACGCTTTCGACCGTGCCGGTGCCCAGACCATCAAGCGAGGTTACTTGCCGACCGATCAATCCGATGCCTTGCGAGATCTTGGAATCCTGGATCAGCTCGTCAAGTTTCTTGTTGGCGTTGATTGCCTGTTCGACGTTTGAGAAGGTTGCGAGCTGCGCGACGTATTCTGTGGAATCCATCGGCTTGGTCGGATCCTGATTTTTCATCTGGGCGACGAGCAGCTTCAGGAACGACTGGTAATCGAGGTTGGACTTTTTCTGTGTCTCGCTTGTGAGGGCGGAATTTGTGACTGCTGACAGTGTTGATATCGCTGACATTGGGCTAGCCTTTGGCCATTGCGGATGCAGGTTCCATTGTTGGTTTCGTGTGGCAGATCGTGTTGGGCAGGGAAGGTTTAGGCTGAACCGCAAAACCGAACTGCGAGGCAAATGTCCTGCGGATACTTCTCAGGGCTTCAAAGAGGCAGTCCTCATGGACGAGCCGGTCAATATTCTTCATCTCGATTGCCATCTCGCGCCCGGCCTCTGCGGCGATGAGGGTTGTCATGTGGGAGCGATACAGGCTGAGCACGGCGGTTCGGGTGCCGGGATCAATGAGCAGCAACTGAATGAGATAGTAGAGTTGGCGGATTGGCGTGTTGGCGTCTGCGGGTTGCAGGACGTGATTTTCCATCAGGAAACTCACGTCGTTGAGAAACTCCATGGATGTTTTCCGGTCCACGCGGATGACGGCACCGTTGACGTAAATTCTCTCATTGGCCCTGAGCGATACTTTCAACGTCGTTTTCACAACAGACCATCCCTGATGATTTCAGTGACATCAATGATGTCGGTGAAGTCCGAGATGCTTGCGTTGCGGATGGCTTCGAGGTCGCGCAGTATCCAAATGCCGACGGATATCAGATCGGCGCGCACTTTGCCGGGGAGTGCGTTTTCGCGCGAGGACAGATCTTCGAGGAACACTGTCCATATGCGCGATGCGAAATGTATGGCTTCAATGGCGGCGCGGGCCGAGCCGGCGGACCCTTGCGCTTCCTTCATGAGATGGATTGACCGGCGCAGAAGTTCGCGCTCGCGCGAGCGTGCGTCCACCAGAGAGTCTGACTGGGTGTCGGCATAATTGTGACGATAGTTCAAATGCTGTCGCTCCTTTTGAGGTCAGGGTCTGGACCTATTAATTTTGGTGAAATGGCAGACAACTGACTTCAATCTGCCGCGTCAGACAGCTTGAACGGGCCTTGGCCCGTCCTGCACTGTCTTCCTTGCATATTTTCGCCATTTGCCTGCCGTTTCATCAAAATTAGTAGGTCCGGACCCTAGCGCAAATAGTCAAGAATGCTGAGGCTCTGTATCTTCTGGGTGAGCGCAAAAGACGTCTCCAACCGCGTGACAAGTTCGTTCAGCCGCACTGCTGCTTCATGTGGATCGACACCGGTGATGTCCTCTGCCATGCCTGCGAAAAGATCGCTCTGGGCAGACAGACGGACATCGGCGTCGCTTAGTTGCTGCTGCGCAAAGCCTGCCTTGCCCTGCAGCTCTGCCAGAGCGGAGACGGACGCCGCACTCTGTTGCAGTGCGATGTTTACGACGGATTCTTTGGTTGCCTGATTGAGGGAGGTGTCAAGAAAATTTGCTGACAGTGCGGCGGCGTAGAGGGATTGGCGGATGCCTGTTTCATTGGCGGTGAGGGATGTCTCAATCGCGCGGGACAAAGTGATGCGCGAGACAATCGCTTCGTCGGACGCGTTTGAGAGTGTGGATGACCAGCCCGCCCCAAGGAACATCGGCTCGATGTCTGTTGTGACGAATGCGCTGAAGGCTGACGGGGTGATCGAGGCCGCCAAAGCATCCGTTTTTGCAAAGCCGAAGCGGCTGATAAACGCGGCATCCATTGCAGGGCCTGCCGGGATTGGACCGGTCTGATTGACCGGCGGTTGATCGGTGTTCAAGCCGGAGAAGATGTATTGGCCCGATACGGTCGTGCTCAATGCTGAGCCGATTGCGCCCAGCTGCGACATGGCAGATTGGGCGGCCAGCGCCATGCCTTGGGCATTGCCTTTGGCGGCAGCAAGACTGTCGAACAGGCTTTGCGTTGACGAGGCGACAGACCCAAGCGCCAGCTGGGTTGCGGCAAGGCGTGTGGATGCTGATTTGTTGGTGTCGAGAATGGAGTCAATCCGGTTGACTTCGCGCAGGAGCGCAATCGGGGTTGATGTTCCCGTGCCGAGACGCTCCGCGATGTCAGCATATCTGCCGGTCTGGACTTCGATTTGGGCAACAAACATTTCGCGCTGGGTTGTTTGTATCGACCGCAGGAGCGCGGATTGAATGACGGTTGTTGAAATGCCTGAGATCATGGCGGCTAGCCCACCGCGTCGAGAAGGTCTTGCAGCATTTGGTCTGCGGCATTCAGAAGCCTGGCGGATGCCTGATAGGCCTGCTCAAACTCGCCAAGGCGTGCCATCTCGGTGTCGATGTTGACGCCTTTGGTGTTGGACAGGCTGTCTGACAGCATGGCGTGTTTGGCTTCAGACTTGATGGCTGACTGTGCGGATTGAGATTTCAAGCCGGCAAGCCAGCCACTTGACTGGCTGGAGAATGCCGAGAGACTGGCTTGCGCGGCAAGCCCGGCGCTTACGTCGTATGGCTGTGCGGTGTCGAACCCGATGGACAGATTGATCAGTCTTTCAGAGTAAGACGCCGAGCCATTCGGGTTAGCAAGATAGGCCGGGCCATTGGCGCCGCCATCGCGCAGACGGAAGATGTTGCCGCCACTTTGCGGGTCGTAGGCCGGGTTGATAATAATGTCGCCTGCGAGGCCGTTGCTGACAAGGCCTGCGGTTGGAAATGCCGGGCCGCCGGACCGTGCGAACAAGCCTTGCAGGGGCGCGAGCGCGCCGCCTGCGACGTCTGTTTCGGCAAAGACCGAGATCAGCGAGCGGGCAAGTTCATCCATCTGCTTTTGAAGTGTCGGTGCAACTGTATCCCTCAAGCGCAGCAGCGCGTCAAGCGAGCCGGATGCAGATGCTGTGTTGCTGTTTGGCAGCGCCAGCTTGATCACGTCAACGTATACGGCATTGCCGTTTGAGCCGGGGGCCATCGCAGTTTGCGCGGTGAAACTGACCGTGCGCGGCGCCGTTTCAAACAGCATGGCGCCTGATGCCGTGACAAGCACCATGTCATTGTTGGAGCGAATGAACGACGACACGGGGACAATCTGCGAGATCTGCGACAGGACGGCGGTACGGCGGTCGAGCGCGTCGTTGACATCGGTGCCGGATTGGGTGCCCAGACGAATGGTGTCGTTGAGGGATTTGAATTCTGACAACATGGAATTCAGTTCATCGACCGCTTGTGCAATGTCGTTGTCGACACTGAGGCGAAAGTCCTGAATGGTGCGGGTTGCATCGTTGAGGCCAGCGACCATGTCCCTGGCGTTGGACAGAACCGCGCCGGCCAGAAGTGCATTTTCCGGATTTGAGCTGCAGGTTTGCAGGCTGGACTGCAAGGCGGTCATCTGTGCGGAGACGGTCAATTCACCGTCACTGCCGGCCAGAAGGCCGCTGAGCGTTTCGATCAAGCGCGCGTGCACTTGTTGACCCGAATTGACCGACACGGCTCCGGCCAAGGCGCTTTCGAGCCTGAGGTCGGTGATCCGCCTGATGCTGGTCGATGTTGCGCCCGGGCTTAAGGAAATGGTCCGCAGCTCGCGGCGGGCGTAATCGCTGTTGCCAGCCTCATTGACATTGCGCGCCAGAACGCCGGTTCTCGTGGTCATGTTGGACAGCGAGTTCTGTGCAATCTGGATGACGGAGGACAATGACATCAGGGCAACCGGGCTTTCGTTTTACGGGGGAGTCATTTCGGGACGTGCGCTGAGAGATCGTCAGCGCTTGAGATTGATTGCGATTTCCGTCACTTCGGAGCCGGTTTGAAAGACTTTGGAATTGGCCGAGTAGCCCCGCTGCGCCTGAATCATGACCGTCAGCTCTTCGGCGATATCGACGTTGGATTGCTCAAGCGCTGACGAAATGATGCGGCCGGCATTGCCTTCGCCGACAAAGCCGAGAACCGGGTCGCCGGAGTTGGCGCTGACGGTGAATGTTGTGCCTGTCGATGCGGTCAGTTGATCAGGACTTGTGACGGTGGCGACCGGTATGCGGTAGACCGCGCGAAACGAGCCGTTGGTGTAGGCGGCGTAGAGTGTGCCGTCACTACGGACTTCGACGTGGTCGATTGCCGATGGCGCGCTGCCATCGACTTTGGCATCGGCAATGAGAAAGCCGGTGCCCAATTGGGTTGTCCCGCTCATGTCCAGCGTCAACGGACTGCCGCCGGGGATGGTGAAGGCAATTGAAGTCGGGGACGCGCCAGTCAGTTTGCCGTCGGTGGGAGAGAACGACAGCGTTGTCGTTGCCAAAGCCGGGCTTGCATAGGGGAACGGAGCACCGACTGCGGCAGCGCCAGCCTGATCGTAGACCGTGACTTCCCAGGTGTTTGACGCAGACTTCGACATGTAAATATCGACAACGCGGGAGTTGCCGAGGTTGTCGAATGTGGTCATCGAGGTTTTTTGCGAGTAGGTGGACGCTGCCGTGTTGGCTGACGGCAGGGGTGCTGGAACCACGGTCGCGCCTGCCGGTAGATTGACAGCAAATGTGCCGGACGTGGATGGCACGGCGACAAGATCGATGCTGGCGACGTTGACGTTTTCGAGGCCGCCGTAGCCGTTGGCGACATTGGGAATTTGGCCGTTGGTTATCGGGTAGCCCTGCAGATAAAGGCCGGCGCTGTTGTAGAGATCGCCGTTGCCATCGGGTACAAATGAACCTGCCCGCGTCAGGAGCGGGGTGTCAGCCTCATTCTTGACGACAAAGAAGCCATCGCCGTCGAGCGCAAGATCGGTTGACGAGCCGGTGAAGCGGAAGGTGCCTTGATCCGAGATGGTTTGGCGGACGTGCGGGATCACCGACCCGGATTCATAGAGGCTTGCGGTGCTGGAACTGCCATTGCCACCCGGGGCGACCAGAGACGTGAATTCGGCACCGGCACGCTTGTATCCATCGGTGTCTGAATTGGCGATGTTGTCTGAAACGGTTGTCAACCGGAACGCTTGGGCGGCCATGCCTGAGATGCTGGTGCGCATCATTCCATATATGCTCATTGCATGGCTCCGGGGTACTCGTTGACGAAGGATAGACGGCGGACCTTGCGTGAGACTTTCCCATCAGCGGAGAGCCGCACCTCCAGCCACTGCGTCATGCGGCCTCCTGCTCGGTCAGCAGCCGGTAGCCGAGAAAGCGCTTGGAATCGACGAGATCGAAGCCGAGCCGTTGCTTCATTTTCTTGCGCAGCTTGCTGATGTGGCTTTCGATGACGTTCTCGTCGACCTCGTCATCGAACAAGCCGTAGATCGCGTTGAATATCTGCGATTTGTTCACGCGCCTTCCTTTGACCGATGCCAGATATTCGAGGATCCGGCGTTCGCGCCGCGGAAGCGGGAAGGGCTCGCCATCAATCTCCGGGTCGCGGCCATCCGAGAATACGTTCAGGCGGCTCGACGACTGGATCTGGGCGTCTGTATCAGAGCGACGCCTGATTGCTGTGATGCGGGCGAGGATTTCGCGGATATGCACCGGCTTGCGCAGCACGTCATCAAAGCCGGTTTCAAACAGACGCAGCGTATTTTCGAGCGAGTTCTGCTCGACAAGCGCGATAATGGGAGCGCTGGTTTTTCGCTTCAGGAACGAGGGTGAGAACTGCCGGTTATCGATGTCGCCGACAAGGCAGGCGCCGACGCTTTCAAAGTCACCATCGATGGAGGTATCGAACCATTCCTTGAATTGCGTTGAGCTGAAGCCGACCGACGAAAAGCCTTCCCGCTTTAGTTGTGCCTTGTAGCCATCAACCACAAGATTTCTTTCATCTATCAGCACGATCATCGCGAATCACCTCGTTTCATTCGTTAAGAATGTGTGTATTCAGGTAACTCTCGGCCGAATCTGCGCCAACTGCGATTTTTCGCATGCGAGAAGTTATAGTACTTATGGTTGTATTTTGGGGAGCAGTGCGTCGACCATGCCAGCATCAGGTGCTGTGCGCATTCGGGAGTTAAGCTTGGAGCAAGGAATGCGGGCTAGCTGATTCTTTTGAATTGGATGCCGACATTGCAAGCTGACAAAATTGTGCAGGGCAGTCATGCTTCAAGTTGCCGTTAGTGGTTTCATTGCCATCGCGGCGATCGTCGCTGCCTATAGCGGTTACGACATGTATGCCGCAAGGATGGCCCAACCGGTATCAGTCGAAGCTGCGAAGTCTGAGGAACCGGCGAAGACAGATTACATCACAATCGAGATATTCAACGGTGGCGTTGTTGCCGGTTATCTGTCGTTTCGCGCAGTTTTGACGCTGCGCGATCCTGCTGCCATTGGCATGGTGGTGTATCATATTTCAGATGTTGCGCATCGGGATCTGGCAAAGCTCACTCAGCTTGTCCCGCTTCCGCTCACCAATGAGGCCGCGACGCAGTTGCGGTCATTCTTGTTTCCGGCGCTTCAGAAGAGAATGGGGCCGGCGAACATCCGGGCGCTTGAGGTGGTTGATGTCGCGTTTGACAGGCGGATTCAAACGGATGGTGAGCAGAAGTGAAAATCACGATGCGTAAACGCCGCTGGACAAAACAGGGATTACAGACATGAGCAGCATACACACGAATGCATCGGCGATGACCGCATTGCGCACCTTGCAAAACACCAATGCGGAATTGCAGCAGGTGCAGAGCCGGATATCGACCGGGTACCGCGTGGCCGAGGCCAAGGACAATGCTGCATACTGGGCGATTGCCACAACGATGCGGTCAGACTTCAAGGCGCTGTCAACGGTGCAGGATGCGCTGGGGCTTGGATCGGCAAAGATTGACGTGACTTACACTGCGCTCAACAGCGCGATTGATGTGGTTGACGAGATCAAATCCAAGATCGTTGCCGCGCGGGAGCCCGGCGTGGACCGGACGAAGATACAGGATGAAATCAGATCGATGCAGGATCAACTGCGCTCCATTGCAGACTCGGCCTCGTTCTCCGGCGAGAACTGGCTGTCGGTTGATTCTGCAAGTACGGGCTATGTGCAGGTCAAATCCATCGTCTCATCTTTCACGCGGACGGTGACGGGTGTGCGCGTCGAGACAATTGATATTGATACGTCGGCGCTGGAGCTGTTTGATGCAGCCAATCAGTCCGGCCTTGCCGACAGCGTGTTCACGACCACGGGTGCCGGGGCGCAGACTGTTTCGCTGACGACGCTCGACGTCACTGCTGTGGGTGTGGACAACACGGACATCGACGACATGATTTCCGCCGTGGATGCAAAGCTTGCGCAACTGGCGTCTTCCACGTCCGAGACCGGGGCGGTGAAGAAGCGCATCTCCATCCAAGGGGACTTTGTGAAGACACTGCTCGACTCCATTGAGCTTGGCATCGGCACTTTGGTTGATGCGGACATATCCAAAGAGTCCACGCGCCTGCAGGCGTTGCAGACGCAGCAGCAACTTGGAATTCAGGCGCTGTCGATTGCCAACGCTTCGGCGCAGAATATTCTGGCGCTGTTCCAGTAGACCTATTCGCGGTCGGGAAGACAGCGGTGACGCTTGGCGATTTCAGCGTTCGATCTCGCGGATCAGCACGGCGAGCGCCTGATAGAAACTTTGCGGGATGATCTGATCCACCCGGACAACCTTGAACAGCGCGCGGGCGAGATCAACCTGTTCAAAAACAGGGATTGCGTGGTCGGAGGCGATTTCGC
>JANMQE010000045.1:0-2010 GCA_031370195.1 Phyllobacteriaceae bacterium | reverse complement strand
CGTAGTTGGCCCTACAACTGGAGATGTGCTGGGGGGCGCAAACATGTGGAAGTTCGCCAACTTTTTGTCGGGAACGCAAAACGGCGGTCACGGAGTGTGATTCCTCCGTGACCGCCGTGCCGTGCTTGCTCATGAGCGTGCTGCTGATCTTCATGCCGGACTATTACGGCGAGGCGGCAGAGTATGACACGACCTGGAAGCTTCTTGGCTTTGCGGCCTTCTGGCTGTGCCTTGGCAACTTCATCATGGCCCGTATGGCCAATTTCAAGTTCTGACCCATGGAAAACATGTTCGCCCTTCTTGCTTCCTACAAACCGGACTCGCTGATCCCGATGGCCGTCGGCATGCTGGCTGCCGGCCTGTTCATTGTCGTCTATTGGGTCGCAACCAGCCGCACCGAACGCGATGGCGTGCAGAAACGCCTGCGCATCGCGCCAGTATCTGACGTTCTGCGGACGGAAGTGAAAGAGACACCGAAGAAGGCGGAAACGATCCTTTCAGACAAGACCCTGAAAAAGGCACAGGAATTTTACGCAAAAGGCGATCCTGAAAACGTTGCGCGTCTGCGGGCAAAGTTGATCCAAGCGGGGTACATGGACCCCAAGGCACCCGGCTTTTTCTTCGTTGCCCGAATTTTGCTGCTGATCTTTTCGTTCCTGGCCGTTTTCGCCGTCGTGAATATCTACTACTCCGACATAGCTGCGATGCAGCGCTGGACGTTGATCGCCGTTGTTGCCGGTATTGGCTATTTTGCCCCGAACATATGGCTTGCGCAGCAGGTCAGGGCGAAGGTGCGCGAGTACAAGAACGGCTTTCCCGATTTTATGGACTTGATGATCGTCTGTGCTGATGCAGGCATGAGCCTTGAGGCGGCGATTGAGCGTGTGTCGCGCGAGATCACCAAGACCTACCCGTCGCTCAGCCAGAACCTGTCGCTGCTATCGATTGAGCTGCGCGCCGGCCGTACGCTTGATGACGCCATGAAGGCACTGTCCGACCGTCTCGGTCTTGATGAAGTGCGCTCGTTTGCAACGCTGCTGCAGCAGTCGCGCGAACTTGGCACAAGCCTTTCCGGCGCGTTGCGGGTGTTCTCGGATGAAATGCGGCACAAGCGCATGTCGCTGGCGGAAGAAAAAGCGCATTCACTGCCTGCCAAGATGTCGGTACCAGTCACCATGTGCATTCTGCCGGTGGTGATGCTGGTGGCAGTCATTCCGATTATTGCGCGTCTGTCGAACGGCGATTGATACGCTTCGTTAGCCAAGAAAATCCTTTGCAATCAAGTGACTAATTCTTAATCACGTCTGTTGGCCGTCCCTTAAAAGCCCCTGTGTACAGTGTGTCCCATACGACCCGGAAAGGGCGGACCTACAGGGGATAGCGTCTATGAAGATCATCCGCATGGCAGTGATTGCGATGTCAGTGGCTCTGGCCGGTTGCCAGACAACTGGTGTCGACAACACCAAGACAACTTCGATTTCACCAAAATCCAAGACAGCGACCGAAACGCTGCGTGGCAAGGAACAATTCCTTGACGCCAACTATGGCTTGGCTGAGCAACATTTCCGCAAGGCCGTCGAGTTGAAGGCTGATGACGCCGAGGCCTGGATGGGTCTTGCCGCATCTTACGATGAACTTGGCCGCTTCGATTTTGCCGACCGCGCCTACGACGCGCTGATCAAAGTCGCCGGACGCAAGCCGCAGATCGTATCGAACCTTGGCTACTCCAAGCTGCTGCGCGGCGACAAGACAGAAGCCAAGAAACTGTTCAATGACGCTGCCGCTGCCATGCCGGGCAATCCGCGCATTCAGGCAAACCTGAAGCTCCTCAGTTCAATCTGAAACGAGCCCGGGCGCAAACCCGGGCCTGTCGCTTCAAACGGCAATCGCGTCCATTGGCGGGCATGAGCAGACCAGGTTGCGGTCGCCATAGACATTGTCGATGCGTGATACAGGTGGCCAGTATTTGACCGCTGACTGATCGGCCCCACCGGGAAACGCAGCCTTGGC
>JANMQE010000034.1:0-1895 GCA_031370195.1 Phyllobacteriaceae bacterium | reverse complement strand
ACCGAAGCAAAATAAACCTCTTCAGACACAATTTCTTCAAAGGGCGAGCATGTTTTTATGACTCGCTCGTCAGGAACAAGATTGTTTCAAACTAAGATTGACAAGGCATTTCTAACTGATGATAATAAACCCCTTGTCGTTTGTGGATAAGACAACCAGAGTATCCACGTTCCAGCTATTTTACATAAACGATCCACTGACGATAAGAAATTGGTTGATTGGCAAGTTAATTTGATAGCAATTACCCGATTTATTCACGAGGTTAATTCAGGATAGATTATCGTTCCCCTGGATTATAAAGTTAAGTTGTATTGGCTCCCGCAATTTCACCTGAACGTCATTCACATCACCTGACCAGTCATTTGGCTATCAGCGGAGGGTTAAAAGTGTCAGAAAATCAAACATGGCAAGAACAGCTTCAGCAAAGAGCAAGCGATTTAGTTGCTTCCAGAATCGGCAACTTTGCCGAAGAATTACAAAATGTCCAGAATGCACTAAATCAACTGTGCCAGCGGATTCCAGCAGCGAGCAGCTCGGTCACTGCTGAAGAAGTTTCCGGTCTCCAACAACACTTCGAGCAGGCACGTTCCAGCGCAGCACAAGATGTTGAAAGCAGTTTCCAGGCTCGTCTTGATGATGCTGTCGCTCAAGCTCGTAACGAAACAGCAGCGCAATACGAAGAGCAAATTTCTACTCTCAAAGCAGAACTTGCCGGGGCCGGAAATTCAGGTTTGGGGATGGCTGCTGCCGGAGTTGCAGGAGTGGCTCTTGGTGGAGCCGCTGCACCTGCTTCCAGCATTTCACTCAAGGCAGCAATCTCTGATATTGATAGCCAACGGCAGCAGGCTGATGTACTGGCAACACTCGTCAGACATTCTGCGCAATTCGCTGCGAAAGTCGTTTTCTTTGTCATCAAAAGCGGTAACGCGATTGGCTGGAAAGCCAGCGGTTTCAATAATGGATTGAATGATGAGTCGGCACGAAGCCTGAATGTGACAATCCCGGTGAATGCACTCTTCAATGAAACCGTCTCTTCGCTCAAAACTTCGCACCTGAGTGGCGAAAAATCCGGCATTTTAGGATCGTTCAGTAATGGAAGTGATTCTCATGCGGTGGCAGTTCCGTTGGTGATTAGAGGTAAGGCAGCGGCAATTTTATACTCAGAATCAGCCGATCAGAGCGAGATAAATCTTGACGCTCTGGAATCACTGATGCAGGTCACTAGCATGGCGATTGAATTATTGCCGGCTCGCCGTAATCAGGCTGCCACAGCCGCTGCTCCAGCACCACAACCGGAAGTACCAGTCGCCGCTCCAGCTCCGGTGCAATCAGAAATGGCTCCCGCTCCGGCGCCAGAACCTGTTCCAGCAGCAGTTGTCACACCACTTGGGACGACTCCCGCTTACGAGGTCAAAGAAGTAGAAGCTGTTCCTGAAGCCGCTCCCGCAGCGAAACCGGCGGCGGCGACTGCATCAACCACGCAAAGTGATGACGAGGTTCGTGCTCACAATGACGCACGAAGATTTGCACGCTTGCTGGTCTCGGAAATCAAACTCTATACCGAGCAAAAAGTCATGGAAGGCCGACGTTCACATGACCTTTATGAACGCTTGAAAGAGGATATTGATCGTAGTCGCCAAATGTACGAAAAGCGCGTCTCACCTGCCGTTTCAGGCAAGTTTGATTACTTTTACGACGAATTACTGCACACTCTGGGCGAGGGCGACACGGGTAAATTAGGCAGCGGATGCCCTGGTCCAACAGTTCCGCGATCCGGCGGCAAAGATCGTCCTCGTTCGGATAATGCTCGTACACCGCGCCACTCGAAGCCAGGAACCCGCGCACATGCTGGCTATCAAAATGCGGGCCAAGATACGAACCCTGCTGGCTATCCA
>JANMQE010000814.1:0-12068 GCA_031370195.1 Phyllobacteriaceae bacterium | reverse complement strand
GAATGGAGAGCGGAGAGGGGCGGTCCAGCGGCATGTGGGTGATTCGATCCTTGATGCGCTTCAACATATCGCCGAGTCGCTGAATGTCGAGCAGCCCTGTGGCAGCGTCGGCATAGGCTGCGCGCAGCAGGATGTGGTCCGGCTCGTGCGAGCGCAGCACATCGTAGATCAGGTCCGCCGAAACCGTCACTTGGCGTCCAGACTTTTCCTTGCCCGGATGGCGCTTTTCGATCAACCCGGAAATCAGGGCGCAATTTCGGAAGCTGCGCTTCATCATCCAGCTTTCCGCAAGCCAGGCATCGAGATCGTCGCCGAGCATGTCTTCATCGAACAATCCGGCGAGTGAAAGTTCGCCAGTCCTTGCCATCCGCCCGATGTCGCGCAACCCCCAGACGCAGATAGAATAGTCAGTGGCAACAAATCCGAGCGGGCGGGCTCCCGCCCGTTCCAGCCTGCGGGTCAACAGCATGCCAAGGGTCTGATGTGCCACGCGGCCTTCAAACGGATAGGCTGCCAGAAAATAACGGTCATCACGGGGAAATGTTTCAACCAAAAGGCTTCCGGCGGTTGGTAAAACTGATTTGTCACGCTGAATTTCAAGCCAGTCGCGCACTTGATCCGGGAGCCTTTTCCACTCACCCGGATTGGCCAGCATCTCGCGTACCGAAGCTGCAAGATAGGTGGACAGCGGGAACCTGCCTCCGGCGTAAGCGGGTACTTTTGCGTCTTCATCATAGGCCTTGGAGACATAACATTCGCTCTCTCGAATACCCTCAAACCTCAAAACTGCGCCTGCAAAGAAGAATGTGTCACCGGCCGACAGCATTTCCAGAAAGCTCTCTTCGACCTTGCCCAGCACTGCCCCGCCTACGGACTTGATGCCTTTGCCTTGCCGCACGAGACGCACATTGAGTACTGGCGCCTCAATGATGGTGCCGACATTCAACCGGTATTGCTTGGCGATCAACGGATTTGAAACACGCCATTTTCCATCGGGATTTTTCCGGATACGCGCGTAGCGCTCATAGACACGCAAGGCATAGCCGCCGGTGGCAACGAAATCGATCATCTTGTCGAATGTGTCACGATCAACGTATGCATAGGGCAGCGCGGATATAATCTCCCTGAAAAGATCGTCTGCATCAAACGGCTCGGCGCATGCCATCCCCAATATGTGTTGCGCAAGCACGTCCAGCGCGCCGTCGCCGACCGGCGGGGTGTCCTGTGCGTGGACATAGTTTGCGTTAATCGCCGCTTGGCATTCAAGAACCTCGAAGCAGTTTGCTGGTACAAGCATGGCTTTGCTCGGTTCATCCAGCCGGTGGTTGGAGCGGCCGATGCGCTGCGCCAACCGACTGGCACCTTTGGGCGCCCCCACGTGGATGACGAGATCAACATTGCCCCAATCTATGCCCATGTCGAGTGTCGATGTCGCAACGACCGCGCGAAGCCGATCTTCAGCCATGGCCTGTTCGACCTTGCGCCGTTGCGAGGCATCAAGTGAGCCATGATGCAACGCAATCGGCAATGACTTGTCATTGTTGCGCCACAGTTCCTGAAACAGAAGCTCGGCTTGGCTGCGGGTGTTTACAAACAACAGCGTCGTCGAATGCCGCTCAATCTCGTCATAGATCTCGCCCATGGCATGTCGGGCGGAGTGGCCCGCCCACGGGATGCGTTCCTCTGTCTTGAGGATCGAAATCTCTGGCGATGCGCCTTCTGTTACACTGACAAGTTCGGCACGGGACACATCAGCGGTTTGCGGCACCAGCCAACGGCATAATTCCAGCGGATCAGAAACCGTTGCTGACAGGCCAATAACACGAAGTCCTTTGCGAAGCGTGTTCAGCCGGGCAAGACCAAGCGACAGCAAGTGCCCGCGCTTTGATGTGACCAGCGAGTGCAGTTCATCGAGAATCACGAATTCGAGGTCGCCGAAAAAGTCTGCTGCATCGCGGGATGCAAGCAGCAACGCCAATTGCTCAGGCGTTGTGAGCAAAATATCCGGTGGCACAAGCTTTTGACGCTGGCGCTTGTGCATCGGCGTATCGCCGGTGCGGGTCTCAATGCTGACCGGAAGACCCATTTCCGACACCGGCTTTGCCAGATTTCTCTCAATATCCACTGCCAGTGCCTTGAGGGGAGAAATGTAGATCGTATGGATGCCACGCGGGCGCTCGCCAAGTCGCTTCTTTGGCCGACGCGAAAGGCTCACCAACGTCGGCAAAAAACCGGCGAGTGTTTTGCCCGCACCTGTCGGCGCGATGAGAAGGGCGGACTTTCCATCACTCGCTTTCGCAAGCAGTTCCAGCTGGTGCGCCCGCGGTGCCCAGCCGCGCGCGGAGAACCAGTGCTGGAAGGTTTCCGGCAACAGATCATTGGCCGAACTGTCAGCCATCGCCGACCATGCTATGGTTTGATTTATGTGCGATGACGAGTAGCCCTTCAATTGAAGTTTCACCATCCATTCGAATGATTTCCGCGCGCAGTTCGAGCGGGCTAAATCCGGCGGAACGCAGACACGCAATGATATAATTTGACGAGTGAGCGTAACGCATCGAGGCGCGCAATTGGCAGTCATTTCCAAGCTCGTTGAGCTCAGTTGAGAAAGCAAAAACTCCCGTATCCAACAGGTGCCCAGCAGCCGCGAGCATGACTGGCTGTAGCGAACCCAGATACATGAACACGTCGGCAGCGATGATCAAATCAGCCTGTCCAGCAGCCGAAATACCGTCAATCAAGTCGGCTTTGATGAGTTTCGTGTAAAGGCCCTTCCCTTCGGCCTTCGCCAACATCGCCGCCGACAGATCAACCCCTGTTGTATGGGCTGGCTTGTTGCTCAAAGCCTGCGCCATCAACCCGGTGCCGCAGCCCAGATCGACACAGTGCTCAAATTTGCGGCCTGGCGCATTGCGTTCAACCATCTGCGCCAACAGCCCCGGAACACGGTAGCGAAGTTTCTCGACCAGAGATTTGTCAAACTTTTCAGCATAATCATCGAACAGCGCCTCGACATAGGCGTACTGTGGCGCGTCGATGATTTCGCCGCGCAAGTATGCAAGCTTTAGCCGGGCACCAAACCTGTCGTCAGGCGAACATGCCAATACATGCTCGAATGATTCCAGTGCGCCTTCTTTGTTTCCCGCACGTTCACAATATCCACCCGCCTGAAACCAGCCTGCGGCCCACTCAGGAGCCAATTCAAGTGCCTGCTGCATAACCTCGCAAGCTGCTTGAAAATCGCCCGATTCACCCAACATGCGTGCATAATCCGCGCGCTTGTCTGCAACAAGATTTCCCGATGAAAGGTTGGTCTGCATCATGATTCCGTTTCAAACGATGCTATGCTGCCGCAGTGATCCTGCTGCAACCGGTTTTTAGATCGGCACCTTTGTATGAAGCCTGAAGAGATGCTCTATCCAACCAGCTCCGGCCTCTATTGTGCGCCCGGTGGATTTTACATCGACCCGCATGTGCCGGTTGACAAGGCCTTGATAACTCATGCTCATTCTGATCATGCACGCAGTGGGCATCAAAGCGTTCTCGCATCCAAAGAGACATGCGACATCATGCAAATCCGGCTCGGGGCAGACGCTGCCGGATCGTTTGATTACGCGGCGCTGCGCGAGAGCCAGACCATCAACGGGGTGAAAGTGACATTTTATCCTGCCGGGCATGTGCTTGGATCTTGCCAAATTCTGCTTGAACATGCGGGGCTGCGCATTTGCATTTCTGGCGATTACAAACGCACGATCGACCCGACCGTTCTGTCGTTTGAACCAGTCCGCTGCGACGTTTTCATCACCGAAGCCACCTTCGGCCTGCCGGTCTTTATCCATCCAAATCCTGATCATGAAATCATGAAGCTCGTTCAGTCTGTCAAGGATCATCCCGAATCTGACCACTTTGTCGGCGCTTATTCGCTTGGTAAAGCACAGCGGGTTATCGCTCTGCTGCGCAAACTTGGGCACGAGGACGAAATCCTGATGCATGGGAGCATGGACGCGGTCTGCGCCTATTATCAACGCTGCGGCATTGATCTTGGTCCATTGGCCAATCTTGTTGAAACAGGAAAGAAGCGCGGCAGCGGTGGGAGCATTATCATTGGGCCGCCATCTGCGATCGGCACGAAGTGGGTCAATCGCATGATTGATCCGATATTTGCATATGCCTCTGGCTGGATGCGCATCCGGCAACGGGCAAAGCGTGCAGGCGTGGAATTGCCTCTGATATTGTCAGACCATTGCGACTGGCCGGAACTGCAACAATCCATTCGCGACAGTGACGCAGAAGAGATCTGGGTTACGCATGGCAATGAGGATGGTTTGGTGCATTGGTGTCAATCGCAAGGATTTGCTGCGAGACCACTGCGGCTGGTCGGCTTTTCTGATGAAGGCGATTGAACCGTGAGACGCTTTGCGGATTTGCTTGAAGCGTTGACGTTCGCACCTTCGCGCAACCGCAAGATCGCGCTTGTGGTGCAGTATTTCGAGCAAGTGTCTGATCCGGACCGCGGCTACGCTTTGGCGGCATTGACGGGTCGATTGACCTTTTCAACGGTCAAACCGGCGCTTTTCAAGACTCTGATTTCCCAGCGGATTGACCCGGTTCTGTTCCAACTGTCTTATGATTTTGTCGGAGATCTTGCCGAAACAATTGCGTTATGCTGGCCATCAAAAGGCACCGCTGACGACCTACCGCTCGCCGACGTGGTTGGGAGGTTAAGTTCTGTCAGTCGCTCTGACGCTGCGGTCGTACTGGCGCAGATGCTTGACAGGCTGGAACCAACCTCACGGTTTGCGCTGATCAAGCTGGCGACTGGTGGCATGCGGGTTGGCGTTTCAACAGGTCTGGTACGGCAGGCGGTGTCGAGATGGTCGGGGCAAAGTGAAGAGGATGTTGAAGATGTCTGGCACGTGGGCGAGCCGCCCTACAGCAGTCTGTTCGATTGGCTACAAGGATCGGGAACCAAACCGGAGACCGGTGCGACACCGCGCTGGCGCAGCTTCATGCTGGCGCATCCGCTCAACACTGACGATATTGCAAAACTTAACGCCAACGATTTCATGGCCGAATGGAAGTGGGACGGGATCAGGGTTCAAGCAATCAGCGATGGTTTAAAGACGTGGCTCTATAGCCGTTCCGGCGATGACATCACCGCTGCATTTCCCGACATTGTTTTGCCGCCCGGATTCAATGGCTGCCTTGATGGCGAGTTGCTCGCAAAACGACTTGACTGCGATCACCTTGCGCCCGGCACATTCAACCAATTGCAGCAGAGGCTGAACCGAAAGACACCAAATGCCCGCCTGCTCGCCGACAGTCCGGTATTCATGAGATGTTACGACCTGCTTTTCCTTGATGGCAAGGACCTGCGGGCACTGTCGACTGTTGAACGCCGAGAAATGCTTGAAGGCGCAGTCAAAGCCACGACCAGTGACGTGATGGACCTTTCGACCATATTTCAAGTTGATGACTTCGAAACGCTCAACCGCCTCCGGCAGACCCCGCCAGACGCTGCCATTGAGGGTGTCATGCTCAAGCGCAAGGATGCGCCATATCTGGCTGGCCGCGCCGCTGGTGCTTGGTACAAATGGAAAAAGGCGCCCCTGACTGCCGATGTTGTGTTGATGTACGCCCAGCGTGGCCATGGCAAGCGCTCCGGAATATACTCGGATTTCACCTTTGGCGCGTGGACCGATGATCGCAAGGTGCTGCTTCCGGTTGGCAAAGCTTATTCCGGCTTTACAGATGCAGAGCTTGCGCGGATAGACCGCTACGTCCGCGAAAACACTATCGACCGATTTGGCCCTGTCCGCTCTGTCAAGGCCGAGTCTGAGTCCGGGCTGGTGTTCGAGATTGAATTTGAAGGCATTGGTTTGTCAAAGCGGCATAAATCAGGGGTTTCTTTGCGGTTTCCAAGGGTGTCGAGACTTCGCTTCGACAAGCTTCCAAAGGACGCTGACACGGTGCAGAGTCTGAAGTCGCTCATAGGCTAGTCTTGCGGACTGTTACTCTTCTGTGACACGGACGCGGATGGAATGGATTTCCACCGGCTCCGCTTTGCCTTCGATTTGCGCGCTGATAGACAAAACCCCGGATGCCTCTGGCGCGTTATCGTTAAGCTGGACGGACACAAGGTTGTCGCCAACTTGGTTGTCCAAGCGGAAACGTGTGCGCTGACACGCTCCCATTCCAGCCAGATCGCAAGCCACCGATATTTGCGCTCCGTCAGCGTTGACTGCTCTTGCCTTGATGTCGAAGACAATCTTCTTGCCTCTAAAACTCTCGAGCAATCCTCGTCCGACTTCGACCGATGCCATGGCTTTGCCGGGCTCTCCGTCAGGCAGTTTCAATTGAACGAAGGCCGATGGTCCGGAGCCCATCAGGTCCGCTGCCATACCGCCGGTTAATTCAATTGTTGCCGCGTCTGCCGGGGTGAATACAGAAATCCAGCCCTCATTTTCGTCCGATGCGTTGCCCAGCTTGGGCGCGCTGTTGCCGATGGTCGTTTGTGTTGCGCCAGCGCCGTCTTGTTTTGCCCATTGTTCCGGGATGCCAGACGTCCAGAACAACCATCCGAGCATCACCAAAAGCGCAAGAAACAGCGCGGCAATGAGAAGCCGAATGCGCCCTGAACTTGCAGTTCTTTTGGTTCCAACGAGTCGTTCAGCAGGCGCACCCCGCTTGCCTCCGGTTTCCACTCGGTCAACACGTTGCCGCTGGGCTGGCACTTCGTTGCGCGCCACAGCTTTTGGCACGGCAATCGGCCTTACTGGGGGAATCATCTGTTCCGTCGCAGCAGTAAACTCGTCCTCTATCTGCGCAGAAAATCGATGCAGCTTCCTGATGCGATCATGCCTTGCCTCGGTGGTCATTGTCGGGTGCGCTGCCATTGAGCGCCAGAGAGCCACTTCCGCTGAGGCATAGACGCGCTTCCGGAATGCCGGGTTTAAAGGATCACCCTTTTCCAACGCGTTTCTGATGGCTCGTTCTATTGGATCCAACGCCGCATCGCCTCACACGGGACAAGGCCAGGAGCATCCCGCACCTGCGTTCTTCATAGTCCCCTTACAAACACATAAGCGAAAGCCATTACGGTGCAAAGCCCCGATAAGGCGAACCAGCGCTCTTGACCGAATTCAAGAGCGGGCAGGCCGTTCGAAAATTCCAATATTCCTTTGCATCGATTTTCCAAACACTTGCAAAGCAGGATAATCCACGCCATTGTATTTGACGTTTGCGTAAACGTTACTCAATCATCCGGAGGTCCTCATGACGCTTTCAACACTTGTGGAAGGCCGTCTGAGCGTTCCTGCCGTTGCTGCGCCACTGTTTATCATTTCCAATCCAGCGCTGGTGATCGCGCAGTGCAAGGCTGGCGTCGTCGGTTCTTTTCCCGCGCTGAATGCCCGGCCTGTCTCGCAACTCGATGAGTGGCTATCCGAGATCACGGAGACGCTTGCTGCCCATGACAAGACCAATCCAAACCAAAAATCAGCGCCTTTTGCTGTCAATCAGATCGTTCACCGCTCAAACACGCGCCTTGAGCAAGACTTGGCGCTCTGCGCGAAATACAAGACTCCAATTGTGATCACCTCGCTTGGTGCCGTGCCGGAAGTCAGCAGCGCAGTACACTCATGGGGCGGTATTGTTTTGCATGATATTATCACAAACCGGCATGCCAACAGCGCTGTGCGCAAGGGAGCTGATGGGCTGATTGCAGTTGCGACGGGTGCTGGCGGCCACGCGGGAACTTTGTCACCATTTGCCTTGGTGCAGGAAATTCGCGAATGGTTTGATGGGCCGCTGCTTTTGTCCGGCGCTATTGCAAGTGGCAAGGCAATTTTGGCGGCACAGGCGATGGGGGCGGATTATGCCTACATCGGCTCGCCATTCATCGCGACAAATGAGGCACGCGCCAGCGATGCGTACAAGGAGATGATTACCAAGTCTGCAGCCTCCGATATCGTGTACTCAAATTATTTCACGGGCATACACGGCAACTATCTGAAGGGTTCAATCGTCATGGCTGGCATGGACCCTGACCATTTGCCGGAAGCTGACCCGTCGAAAATGGATTTCGACAAAGCGACCACGGGGGCCAAGGCATGGAAAGATATCTGGGGCGCTGGCCAAGGTATTGGCGCAGTGAAATCTGTGGTCTCGACCGCTGATTTGGTCGCGCGCTTGGCCGCCGAATACAAGGCTGCCAAAGCTGAGCTGTGTCGACGGGATTGAACGCCAACCGCACGACAATCTTGGACTTGCTTTTGATTTGCGCTACCATTAACAAACCGCGATTGTTGCGGGATCTGTCCGCACCGGCATGCCGCTTTAGCTCAGTTGGTAGAGCACATCATTCGTAATGATGGGGTCAGGTGTTCGAGTCACCTAAGCGGCACCATTGCTTGTTCGGCGCTCTGTCGAGAACTCGCACGATAAGTTGCCATGTGTCGTTCATCGGACAAGGCGTACAATGAACTTGCTCTTTTCCCGCACGGACTTCTTGGCATTGGCGGGCATTTGCGCTTATGACCATTGGCAGCGAAAGCTGTGATGAAATGTCCACGTGTGGGTACCCTGCCATGGCTGAGAAAATTGTGAAAAAGCGCCGCTCGCAGGAATGGTTCGACAATCCTGACAATCCGGGCATGACGGCGCTCTATCTTGAGCGTTACCTGAACTATGGCCTGACACGCGCTGAGCTGCAGTCCGGCAAGCCAATCATCGGCATTGCCCAAACCGGTTCGGACCTGTCGCCATGCAACCGGCATCATATTGAACTGGTCAAACGTGTACGCGATGGCATTATTGCAGCTGGAGGTATTCCGCTCGAATTTCCGGTCCACCCGATACAGGAAACCGGCAAACGCCCAACTGCCTCACTCGACCGCAATCTTGCCTATCTTGGTCTGGTCGAGGTGCTTTATGGGTATCCGCTCGACGGCGTTGTTCTCACCATTGGTTGTGACAAGACCACACCTGCAATGCTGATGGGCGCGGCGACTGTCAACATTCCTGCCATTGCACTCTCCGTCGGCCCGATGCTCAACGGCTGGCATCACGGAGAGCGCACCGGCTCGGGCACCATAGTCTGGAAATCACGCGCCAGATTGTCCGCTGGCGAAATCGGCTACGATGAGTTCATGGACATTGTCGCCTCGTCCGCGCCGTCAGTCGGTTATTGCAATACGATGGGGACGGCCACCACAATGAACTCGCTCGCCGAAGCGCTCGGCATGCAGCTTCCAGGCGCGGCCGCAATTCCTGCGCCCTACCGGGAGCGAGGCCAGATTTCCTATGAAACCGGCCTCCGGATTGTTGAAATGGTCAATGAGGATTTGAAGCCATCTGACATCATGACACGCGAAGCTTTTGAAAACGCGATAGTCATCAATTCTGCCATCGGCGGCTCAACCAACGCGCCGATCCACCTGAATGCCATTGCCCGCCATCTTGGTGTCAAACTCGACAATGATGACTGGCAGAGTATCGGTCACAAGATCCCGCTATTGGTCAATCTCCAGCCCGCTGGTGAATATCTGGGCGAAGACTATCACCGCGCCGGCGGCGTTCCTGCGGTGACAATGGAATTGATGAAAGCAGGCCTCCTGCCGAATCCCGGCCAAATCACAGCCAATGGCAAATCGATGGGCGAGAATTGTGCCACTGTAGAAAACCTGAATGAAGACGTGATCAAGACCGTAGCCAATCCCCTGAAGAAAGAGGCGGGCTTCATCAACCTTCACGGCAACTTGTTCAACTCCGCAATCATGAAAACCAGTGTGATCTCACAAGAGTTCCGCAAACGCTATCTATCCAACCCATCCGACCCGGAGGCCTTTGAAGGTACGGCGCAGGTGTTTGACGGGCCGGAAGACTATCATAATCGCATCGACGACGAGACGCTCGGCTTGAGCGAGAATACCATCCTCTTCATGCGCGGTGCGGGGCCTGTCGGCTATCCGGGAGCGGCTGAGGTCGTCAACATGCAGCCGCCCGCCTATTTGTTGAAACGCGGCATCAACGCATTGCCTTGCATTGGCGATGGCCGTCAGTCGGGGACGTCCGGTTCGCCCTCAATCCTCAATGCGTCGCCTGAAGCGGCAGTCGGTGGCGGTTTGGCGCTGCTAAAATCAGGTGACCGCGTGCGGGTTGACCTTGCCAAAGGCACAGCCAACATCCTGATCACCGACCATGAACTCGCTGAACGTCGTGCTGCTTTGTCCGCTGCGGGAGGCTACCAGTATCCTGCTCACCAGACGCCCTGGCAGGAAATCCAGCGCGGGATCGTTGACCAGCTTTCCGAGGGCATGGTGCTCAAACCTGCGGTCAAGTATCAGGACATCGCCCGCACAAAGGGCGTGCCCCGCGACAATCACTGACCGGCTTGCTGGTCTTATGAATTTGACCATGGAGAGGAATTGCCATGACCAATGAAGCCCGCGCGCAGGCGCTTGCCGCACTCAAGGCGCATTTGAAAAGTGGTGCGCCAAAAGACATGCGCAAGGCATTTGAGTCTGACAAAAACCGGTTCAGGAACCTGTCTGTTACCTTCGATGATCTGCTGCTGGATTTTTCCAAGTCTGCTGTGAACAACGATACGCTAAAGTTGCTGCGAGACTTGGCGAATGCATGTGATTTGAAGAAAAAGCGTGATGCGATGTTCGCCGGCGCACCCATCAATGCGACTGAAGGCAGGGCTGTGCTGCATACTGCATTGCGAAATCGGTCCAGCCGCAGTGCAAAAGTTGACGGCAAGGATGTTATGGCTGACATCAATGCTGTGCTTGCCGATATGGGCGTATTTGCAGAATCCATCCGTTCAGGCGCAATCAAGGGCTCCAGGGGAAAGGCTTTTGCCGACGTCGTTAACATCGGCATTGGCGGTTCAGACCTTGGGCCAGTTATGACGACTCTGGCACTGGCGCCCTATCACGATGGACCGAACCTGCATTACGTTTCAAACATTGACGGCGCGCACATGGCCGACACGCTGAAGCGGCTGAATCCTGCGACCACGCTGTTTATTGTTGCCTCAAAGACCTTCACCACAATCGAAACAATTACCAATGCCGAGACAGCCCGGCGCTGGCTGGCGAGCGCGTTGGGCGAAAAGGCAGTCGGTGCGCATTTTGCGGCAATCTCGACCGCGCTCGACAAGGTCTCCGCGTTCGGTATTGAACCCGACCGTGTTTTCGGCTTTTGGGATTGGGTTGGCGGGCGCTATTCAGTCTGGGCCGCCATCGGCCTTCCGCTGATGATAGCTATTGGCAAGGATAATTTCGGCAGATTCCTTGACGGCGCCAGCGCCATGGATGAGCATTTCCGTACAGCGCCAATCGCCAAAAACCTGCCCGTCACACTTGGGCTGATCGGCTTCTGGAACCGAGTGGTCTGTGGCTACCCAACCCGCGCGGTTATTCCCTATGACCAGCGACTGTCGCGCATGCCGGCATACCTTCAGCAACTCGACATGGAGTCGAACGGCAAACGCGTCAAGCTTGACGGCTCCAAGACTGACACCGTCACTGGTCCGGTTGTTTGGGGAGAACCGGGCACCAACGGGCAGCATGCATTCTTTCAATTGCTGCATCAGGGCACGGATGTTGTGCCTGTCGAGTTCATTATTGGCGCAGAAAGTCATGAGCCGGACCTGACAGTTCATCAGGATCTGCTGGTAGCCAATTGCCTGGCGCAATCTGAAGCGCTGATGCGTGGGCGAACACTTGCGGAGGCAAAAGCACAGTTGAAGGCGCGCGGAATGTCTGCCGACAAGATCAACGCGCTTGCTCCGCATCGGGTCTTTCCGGGGAATCGGCCAACACTTACGCTGGTCCACAAGAAGCTTGATCCGTTCGCGCTTGGCCGCCTGATCGCACTTTATGAGCACCGCGTTTTCGTGGAAGCGCAGTTGTTCGGCATCAATGCATTTGATCAGTGGGGCGTGGAGCTTGGCAAGGAACTGGCGACTGAACTCCTGCCTGTGGTGCAAGGAACAAAGAGCGCCGCCGGACGGGACTCTTCCACGGCCGGTCTTGTGTCTCACATCAAGAACTTGGCGA
>JANMQE010000813.1:0-7540 GCA_031370195.1 Phyllobacteriaceae bacterium | reverse complement strand
TCCAACCACCCCGCTATGATGCATGCATCGTTTGTATCTGAAAGGCGTTTGTCATGAAGCGTGTGTTTGCAAAATCCATCATCGCTGCCAGTCTCACCCTGTTGCCCGGCCTTGCTGCGGCGGAGATGATTGACGTTGGCTCGTCCGGAAGAGATCAGGTGCGCGTCATGCGCGGCGCGCCGGATAGGTGCGGTATCAGCGGCCCAGTTGTCATTCGCCTTGGCGATGGCGAAAGCCAGAAGTCTGTTCGCTGCGCCACCAATACATCCGAGAGCAGGTTTGAACAAAACGGCGGCATCAACATCAACAATCTGGTGGTGGTTTTTCTTGCCGACGGCCAAAGGCGCCACTACAAGCGCCATGATTGAGACAAGCAAGAACGGCTTTTTGAAATAAGCAGGTTTGGACATGAACAGGTTTGAGCGGGGGGGATCAGGCGAGGCGCGGGTGCGCTACCTCGATCATGATTTTCAGGTCCTGTCGCCCGGCAATCATGTCATCTGCGCCTACTCCGGCCAAATCGTCATGCTTGATGAGCTCAGATATTGGAGTGTGGCGCGCCAGGAAGCCTATTTTGACGCATCAGCGTCTCTCGCCCGCGAGATGGAAGCAAATCCTTCGCTGCGCTCGCGGAACTGACTGCTTTCAGCCGAGATTGCGCCGCCTGAAATTTTCCAGCGTCGCCTCAATAATCCGTTGCGGCGCGTCCGGCTGGTCGAACGCCATCTCGACTTTGAACACCAGCAGGGTTTCCAGAATTTTGCGGGCAATCTCACTGCCATGCAACAACCGCATCGCGTCCTTCTCGGTGGTACACAGCACCAGATCGCCAGCCAGTGCAGTCTTGTGAAGCTCCGCCAATTCATCATCGGCGAAGAAATGATGGTCCGGCCAGTTTCGCGCCAGTGAAATGACGGCGCCAGCCTTGCTAAGACTGTCATAAAATTTGTCCGGGTCTGCAATCCCTGCAAATGCCAGCATGCGTTTGCCTGAAAGCTGCATTTTTCTGGCGGGGTGGGTCGCAGCGACATAGATCGCCTTGCCAGCCTTGGCAGCCTGACGGACAATGGCATCCGCCGCATCGCCGTCGCCGACGCGCAGCACGGCGTGCGCATGGCGCAGTTGCGGCAACACCGGCGCGCGCAGCGGGCCGCCGGGTATCACATGGCCATTGCCAATGCCACGGCGGGCATCCACCACCACCAGATTGAAATCGCTTCTCAACCGCATGCTTTGAAAGCCGTCATCCAGGATAATGAAGTTGACGCCCTGCTCTTGCAGCAATTTGGCACCCGCCAAGCGGTTGGGCGCGACCGCAACCGGCGCATGTTGGGCAATCAGCAGCGGCTCGTCGCCGACGTGCCTTGCCAAATCATGGTCCGCATCAACAATCTGCGCGCCAGTGCCAAGTCCTCCATAGCCGCGTGAAACGACACCGGGCCTCAGTTTCATCTTTTTCGCGGCATTGGCGATCGCAACGGCCGTCGGCGTCTTGCCGCCACCGCCAACTGTCAGATTGCCGACGCAAAGCACGGGCAAATCAATCACGCCAGGGTTCGCGTTGTCCATACGCTTGCGGGCCACGGAACCGTATATCGATGACAGCGGCGACAATAGCATCGCGCGCCAGTCGGGCTTTTCCCACCAAAAGGGTGGCGCTTCGGAGGCCATCAGCGCTTGTCCGTCAGCCGGTCAAGCCGCGCCTTGACCACCAGAGGCTGGATATATGGCTCCAGCGTCGCCATTGTCTTGATAAGCGATCCTTGCATGTCATTGATCGCGGCCAGCCCCGCATCGACCATCTTCGTGCGCACGTCATCGTTGCCCAGAAGGTAGCTGACCCCTGCTGCCAGCATATCCTTGTCCTTCACCAGCCTTGCATTGCCATCAGCAATCAGCCGCTTGTAGCTGTCGCGGAAATTTTGGACATTCTGGCCAGACAGAACCGCTGTACCGAGCGCTGCCGGCTCCAGCGGATTTTGCCCGCCGGTTGCTGTCAGTGAACGCCCGACAAAGGCCACCTCCGTCAGCCGGAGAAACAGCCCCATTTCGCCGATTGTGTCGCCGATATAGATTTGCGTGTCAGCCCTGATCCCCTCACCAGCGCTGCGCCGCGCGACGCGCAATCCCTTGGCCTCCAGCATCTGCACGATGGCCGCTGCCCGGTCCGGATGGCGCGGCACAAGAATGGTCAGAAGTGCCGGATGACGAACCTCCACCATTTTATGCACTTCGCCGACAATATCCTCTTCGCCATCGTGGGTGGAAATCGCCGCCCAAGCCGGACGCAACCCTACCATTTGCAACAAGCGCGCGACCTCGGCCGGGTCAGCGGGCGGAGGCGTGGTGTCAACTTTCAAATTGCCAGAGACTGTCACTGGCCGCGCACCAAGTTCCACAAAGCGCGATCCGTCCACCTCAGACTGTGCGACCACATGCGAAAGATTTTCAAACAGCGCTTCTGCCAAATAGGCCCGCCGTTTCCATGCGGCAAACGAGCGGTCGGACAGTCTGCCATTGACCAATATCTGCGGCACCCGGCGCGCGCCAAGTTCCAGAATGGTCATCGGCCAAATTTCGGATTCAGCAATCAGCGCCAGATCGGGCTTCCAGTAGGACAGAAAATTGCTCACCGCCGGCTTCATGTCGAGCGGCACATATTGGTGGATGATCTGGTCGCCCAGACGCTCGGCTGCCAGCTTGGCTGACGTCACGGTTCCCGTGGTGAGGACAACCCTGACGCCTTTTGCGGCAATGCGGGAAATGAGCGGGATCACCGCAGATGTTTCGCCGACACTTGCCGCGTGCACCCAAACCAAGGGGCCTTCGGGTCTCGGGATTTGCGACTTGCCATAGCGTTCGCGGCGGCGGCCGTGCTCTTCTTTGCCTTTGGTTGCCCGCAGCGCCAGATACGGCCCGACAACCGGGTAAATTGCCGCGCCCATCCAGCGGTAGCCTGTCAGGATCGCGCGTGCCCACCGTTCGCTCATCGCCGCTGATCCGCCAGACGGTATGCGGCATCCGTCGCGGCGTTCATGCGCCGCGTCAGTTCTTCCCGGCACGCTTCCATTTGGGTGCCATCGGCATCCTTGGCGACATAAAGCGGCTCGCCCGAGATAACCGCCGCCCTGCCGAAGGGCAGACTGATGACTGTCTGGTCCCAGCTTTTCTTCAAGATACGGCGGCGGCTGGTTGCATAGGCGACGGCGACAATCGGTCTGCCGGAAAGCCTTGCCAGAAGGATTACGCCCATGCCCGCTTGCCGCGCCGTGCTTTTCGAAATGTCGGCAATCATGGCTGTGGACTTTCCCTGATCCAGCTCCCGTTTCAGCGCGATCAGCGCCCGCGCGCCGCCCTTGCCACTGTCCCTGCCCTCATTGCGTCCGCCGGAGCCACGCACCGTCTCATGGCCGAATTTCTCGACTATTCTTGCATTGACCTCGGCGTCGGCACTGCGCGAAAGCAACGCTGTTACCGTGTAACCCTTGGGCACAACAACCGGGCTCATCAAATGCTGTCCGTGCCACATGGCGGCAATCAGCGGTGAATTCTTCCCGTACACCTCGTAAAAGTCATGCGAGCCCTCGACCAGCGGATTGGTCTTGCTGACGAGTTTCATGTACCAATAAATAAGGCTGACGATGCCGTTGATGAACCAAGGTTGCGATTTGATCCACGTCCGCAGCCAAATCCAGCCTTTGCGGGTCCATCCATGCTTGCGGCCCGGAGTGTCGGCATAATCGCTGATGTTTTGCTCTCCGGCCAATGCCGCTTACCCTTTGCCGGGTTCAAGCAGACGGTGCAGATGAACGATGAAATAGCGCATGTGTGCATTGTCGACTGTCATTTGCGCCTTGGCTTTCCACGCGAGCGTCGCAGCTGCGTAATTGGGGAAGATGCCGACAATGTCGAGCGCATCAATATCCCGGAACTCCGTCCCACCGAGCGTTGTCAGCTCGCCGCCAAACACAAGGTGAAGCAATTGTTTTGAGTCGTTGCCGGCCATAACTGTCCCTGAATAACTGAAAAAACCGGCCTTGGTCTAACCCAAGGCTGTTTGCGCCACAACAGCCAACATCGTGTCCATCATGGTCTTGTGGCCCGCGACCAGAATGCCGTGTCTTGTATCCACGCGCGCATACTCCGGCCTCATGCCGTCCGCGCGCAGAACTGCCCCGCCAGCCTCAGTCAAGATCAAGTCCGCCGCCGCCAAATCCCAGTCGTGGGCATTTGGCTTGATGAAAGTCGCGTTCAACCGGTTGTCGGCAATGATCGCAATCCTGTAGGCGAGCGAGGGCACATGCCCTGAGTGCTCCGTGACGACGCCTGCCTTTTCACCGTAATCAACCACCAGCGCCTTGGCACCCGACATAAGCGGCGGTATTCGCGGCGACCCCATCGTCAACTTGCGGCCGTTCAGAAAACTGCCTTGCCCGCGCGATGCCTCGAACACTTCTGCCCGCGCCGGACAATCCAGAACCCCCGCCAGCGATTGGCCATTCTCAACCACGGCGACCGATACACACCAAAGATCGCGCCCGTCGATAAACGCCTTCGTGCCGTCAATCGGATCGACCACAAACGTCCGCTTGCGCGACAATCGATCAGGTGTGTCGGCAGTCTCTTCGCTCAGCCAGCCATAGCCCGGTCGCGCGGCCATCAGCGTCTCACGCAAGTAAGCGTCGGCATGAAGGTCGGCCTCCGTCACCGGTGACATGCCTGCCTTCCATGACACTTTGGGATCACGGCGGAAGTAGCGCATGGCAATGCGACCGGCCTCCGCTGCAGCCTCGCGCAGCAGCGCCAAATCCTCGTTCATGCCAGCAACTTCACTCACCGGCCAGCGTCATCCCGCTGATGGCGAGCGTCGGCGCTGCGGTGCCGAAGTTCCGGTCCACATCATTTGCCAAAACCAGATTCATGAACATTTCCTTGAGGTTACCCGCAATCGTTACCTCGGAAACCGGATGGGTCAGGACGCCGTTCTCAATCCAATATCCGGAGGCGCCGCGGCTGTATTCTCCTGTCACCATATTGACACCTTGGCCAATGACTTCAGTCACATAAAGGCCGCTGCTGACACTTTGAATCAACGCTTCAGGTGAAATGTCGCCGGGTTCAAAGGCAAAGTTTGTCGATGATGCCGACACGCTTGAGCCTGAACGCGCACCACGTCCATTTGTTTGCAATCCCAGTTCCAATGCAATGGAATGAGACAGGAACCAATGTTTGAGCACACCCTCTTCCACCATCACCATCGGCTTTCCAGCCACACCTTCGCCGTCAAACGGACGCGAGGCGGGGCCGCGATGGCGCAGCGGATTGTCGGTGACGGTCACGCCCTTGGCCAGTATCTGCTCACCCATCCGGTCGCGCAAAAAGCTGGTTTTGCGCGCCACCGATGCGCCATTGATCGCGCCTGCCAGATGCGAGGCAAAGCCGCGCGACACCCTGGGGTCAAACACCACACGGACCGGCCCGGTCTTTGCTTTGGCCGGGTTCAACCGCCTCACCGTCCGCTCGCCCGCCTTGCGGCCAATTTCAGTGGCGTCTTCCAACTCGCCATAATGGATGCGTGAGGAGAATTCATAGTCTCGCTGCATTTTTGTACCTTCACCGGCGATCACGCTGATGCCACGCCCGAAGCGGGAGGCCATGCTCGATCCCTGAAAGCCCGTAGATGTGACCAGCACAGACCCGCCAAATCCTGCGCTCGCCGAACTGCCACCCGAGTTGGTAATTCCGGCAACAGCCAGCGCCGCAGCCTCTTGCTCCAGAGCCGTCTGTGTCAACGCTTCAGAGCTCACTTCGGTCGGATCAAACAGATCAAGATCGGGGAATGACCGCGCCAACAATTCCTGCGGGGCAAGATCCGCCCAAGGGTCTTCCGGCGCGACCCGCGCCATCGCGACTGCCCTTTCCGCAAGGCGCGCGGGGTCGCTGCCTTTCACTGCCGAGATCGAAGCAACGCGCTTGCCGACAAACACCCGCAGCGAGAATTCGTCTCCTTCAGACGCTTCCGTGCCTTCGACCTTGCCCATCCGCACCGACACGCTGACAGAGCGGCCAGACGCCACGACGGCATCTGCTGCGTCTGCCCCCGCTTTGCGTGCCGCCTCTACAAGTTCAGCGGCGTTGGCGGCAAGGCGCGACAGGTCGGGCAGTTCGGGCATTGGTCATAGTCCTCAGGATTGTTCACCAAACGGGCGGCGTTTGTGCGCTGCCTGTCATCTGGTGCAGATGGCTATAAGGTGCAAGTGGCGCGTCCGCAAGGAAGCGTCCTGCCGCTCAGGCGTATTGCACAATCGCTTCGACCGCCACGTCAGGGCGCGCATACAAAATCAACTGTCCGCACGCGGGAAGCTCCTCAAACCGGTCAATCTCAAGTCCAACCGCCGCTTTTCGCGCCAGATCGATCGGGAAAACCGGGTCCTCGGTGCCGTGAATGACAATGGTCGGCACGCCCGGATGGCTGGCATAGGCGGAAAGGTCGGAAATTTGCAAAATGCACTCCTGGCGGTAGGTCTCGATCTGCTGCGCCTGCGCCAAATTCAGCCGCATGCGGATTGACGATTCAGTTTCATGCCGCGACAAAACATCAATATCAGCTTTGCTGCTGCCCAAATACCGGCGCAGAAACTCGATAATGCCGTCGCGCTCCAGAACGCGCTCAGCAGTGCGTGCGAAAAATGAAAACATTGCCGGGCTGTGCTGCGCGGCAAACATCAGCGCGCGTTGGAAACCGGACAGGCGAATGACAGACGCCATGTTGGCCGCCGGCAAATACGCCCCGACAAGGATCAAGGCGCTGACCCTGTCCGGGTGGCGGTGGGCAAATGCGAATGCGTGCGCGCCACCAAATCCATGAGCGACGATGGGGCATTTGTCGATGCCCATTTCATCCATGACGTCCGCAAAGCGGTCAACGATCTCACTGAGTGGTGTGCCCGCTTCAACCGGTGTCGAGCGGCCAAATCCCGGTCGCATCAGACCAACCCGCCTCAGCCCGTTCTTGACAAGCAAATCCTCGGCCACGGCCGGAAAAGCATAGCCCAGAAACAGCCCGTGCAAAGACAGGAACGGCTTTCCGCCTTCAGCCCCGCTTTCGTTGACCTGGACAAACTGGCCGTTCGGCAATTCAACCAACTGCCCTTCGTCAGACAAAGGTCTTGCCGTGAGGAATGTCTTGGCCGTGCCATTTGAGGTTTTTGCTGCCTGAAACAGGGAAATGCCCGAGACAATGCGCATCAATTCGGTCTGCCCTGATGTTCCAGTCTTTGCGAAAATGGATTTCAGTTGGCTCCTGATTGTCGCCTCGGCGGTGCTGCGGCGCAGCGCCATTTCCTTGGGCTGCAACCCTTCCATCAACAGCTTGATGACCCCAACTTCAGACTCAGTCAGTTCAAAGGCATCAGCCAGAAAGCGCGCGCCAACATCTGTCAGGCCGATGCCGATCTTGCGGAATACAATGATCCCCTGCTCACCGTCCGGCTTGGCCCTTGCCTCAAACAGAAACTGGCTCTCAGCCTCCTTGCCAATC
>JANMQE010000791.1:0-2881 GCA_031370195.1 Phyllobacteriaceae bacterium | reverse complement strand
CCGGATGAGGGGCGGCGCCGAGGGTTGATATGATATTTTCAATGGTCGAGCCCAACCATGCCAACCGAAGTTGCATCCGGCCTACAATACTCTTCGCAGCCTACTTCAACACAGGAGCCGTGAACGTGATTCGGCGTATCTGCGTCTCGTCGCCTTCGATGCCGAAGTCGGAATCGGACAGCACGATCATTTCAGTCGGCGACATCACTGCCACTGCCTCAATTTTCTTGGGCATGTCTTCCACCGAGTCGGAGTCGAGGATGAGGGTCTTTACCAGAGGCTTGATGCCCTTGGCGTCCAACTCTGCCAGCGAAAGCTGTTCGAGCGATGGAGCGGTGGCGGCGTCGTCAAAGGTCGCATCGACCGGCGTGCCATCGGCAAGGCTCACGGTATAAAACTTGGTGGTCTTATTGATCCGCTCCAGCACAAGCAATCTGTCGTCGCCAATCAGCACCATTTCCGAAAGCCGGACATCATTCTGCTTTCTCTCTTCGGACTTGTTGTCCGTCACAAAGGATTTGGGATCATCGAGAAGATAGACATATTGGCCCAAGACCTTGCCGGTCGCACGTTCGATTTTCCACAAACGCGTGTTGGCGCTCTTTTTGTAGGCGTCGTTATCCGGGTTGGCGAGCGGGTTCTGCATCAGGATATAGATCACCGCGCCATCCGGCGAAACTGCGACATTCTCGATGCCGCGGTTCAACGCGCGCTTTGCGATGATCGCCGGAAGCGTACCGGCAACCTCATAATCGGCACCGGACAATACGGATTCAACACCGGCGGGCACATGGCGCTTGATGACAGTGCCGTCAGGCGCAACCTCTACAAACGAGGCACCATACTCTTCGCCGATCACAAAGCTGCCATCCGGCAGGCGGGCCAGCGTTTCCGTGTCGAGGCCGGAGGGATCACCGGCAATCAACGCACCATTGATATCGTAAGCCGCCTCCAGTCTGTAATTGTCAGACGTGAACGGCAGCCCGGTGACCGGCTTGCCGGATTTGCCTTTCAGAACAATGCTTTCCAGCACCGTCGCCGTATCATCCGCGCCAATTTCAAGCTTGGAAATTGTGATGGCGAACTCCGGCATCGGGAAATTCTTGGCCTTGTCGTCACCGGCGCAGAGCTTGTCGGTGCCAAGCCCGGTGAGTTCGTCGATACCCTTGCAGTCAAGATTCGGACCACGGTCAGTGATCGTCCAGATCACGCCAGCCGGATCTTTAGGATCGCGCCATGCGCCGGAGCCGATGCCAAGATTGAGCTTGAGCGTTTTGCCGCCTGGATATGCCACGTCTTTCAATGGCATGTCCGGAGCTTTGATCTTTGTGACGACAACCGCCTGATCTGCCATGGCTGACATGCTGACCAACCCGACGAGCGCTGAAAGTGTGAGAATGCGCATGAAAACCTCCCGCTGAACGCAAAAGATGCACTTACGTTCACCATATAACATTCTCATGTCAGGCAGAAGCTATTTGTAGAGCCGCCCGGTCGTCGTGGACAGGAACGCATCCAGCGAAATGTCTTCCTGCTTGAGGAATCCGGTCTGCGGCAAAACCTTGTCGCGCACCATCTCGATGACCGCTACGACCGACGCCGATGTGGTCCAGGCAATCGCCGTGCGCGGTTTTCCTGCAACTTCGATAGGGCGGTAGGCGCGGACGAACTCTTTGCGCTGCAATTGTCCGCCGATCTCGCCTTCAGCTGCGACATGGATGTAGACCACATCAGCATCGACCGGTGGCTTGGCGTTGGTGAGGATGCGCCCCGCCTCTTCGCGGTGGTCGCGCATCAAGAGCTCGTGGAAGAAGAAATTCATCAATTCCATGTGGCCGGGATAGCGCATCGACTTGTAGTCCATATTGTCGACCTTGCCCAAATAGGTCTCGCACATGGTGCCGAGCCCGCCGGAGGTGGTGAAGGCTTCGAGCTTGACGCCGTCGATGTAGATCTGCTCGACCCATTCCATCGCCGAGATCAGCTTCATCTCGCCGCCCTCGATCACCTCGCAGTCGTTGAGATACTCGTTGACCACGCCCTCCGGCGACCAGTTGAAGGCATAGCCCATCAGCCCCGTCGGGTTTTGCGGCAGCGCGCCGACGCGCATGCGGATCGAGCGGCAATGGTCAAACATGGCGATGCAGGAGGCACCCACAATGCCGACAAAGCCGGGCGCAAGACCGCACTGCGGCGCCATCAGGCCCTTGGAGGATTTCGCCAACTCCTGGATGTGGTTGGTCGTCGGCACATCTTCGGTGAGGTCGAAATAGTGAATGCCTGCATTGTGCGCGGCGTTGGCCACGCCCTTGTTGAGATGGTAGGGCAGACAGGAGAGCACCGCGTCCACCTTTGTGAACGCAACGCCAAGATCGCCTTCAGACGATGTGTCGAGAATGGCGACAGGAAAACTCCCGGCGTTGGCGGGCATGCGAAGGTCATAGCCCTGCACCTCAAAGCCGCTGTCATGCAGCAACTGGGCGGCGAGGCTTCCGACTTTGCCGAGGCCGAGAACGGCGATTTTTTTCATGGGTGTTGCCTTCACCAAAGCTGATGCGGTGCTGTCGTGCCTGCCCTATCATCTCAACAAGGGCGTGGCGAACGCCGCCCACAATGCGGGCATCCACTATTTTGACCTCACCGAAGATGTGCCTACAACCAACCACATTCAGGAACTGGCCAAATCCTCCAAGGGCCTGATGGCGCCGCAGTGCGGCCTGGCACCCGGTTTCGTCGGCATTGTCGGCGCCTCGCGCATCGCCATGTTCGACCATTGCCGCTCGATCCGCATGCGCGTCGGTGCGCTGCCGCAGAACCCGACCGGGCTGATGGGCTATGCCTTCAACTGGTCGCCGGAGGGCGTGGTCAACGAGTATCTCAA
>JANMQE010000424.1:0-1994 GCA_031370195.1 Phyllobacteriaceae bacterium | reverse complement strand
TGATGTTTGCCACAACGCGCGGCACCGTGCGGCGCAACAAGCTGTCGGATTTTGTGACGGTCAACCGCAACGGCAAGATTGCGATGAAGCTGGAGGAAGAAGGCGACGAGATCCTCGCTGTGGAAACCTGCACCGACAATGACGACGTGCTTTTGACCGCTGCGTCGGGACAGTGCATTCGCTTTTCTGTCGATGACGTGCGCGTATTCATGAGCCGTGGCTCGGTTGGCGTGCGCGGCATCAGCATGGCAGAAACGGATCGCGCCATTTCAATGACGATTCTCAACCATGTGGACGCCACACCGGCGGAACGCGCGGCCTATCTGAAGCGTTCCGTGGCCGAGCGGCGCGCAGAGGGCGCGGAAGCTGATGATGTCGATCTGACCAATGAGGACGTGGGCGAGGAAGCGAGCATTTCGGATGAGCGCTATCTCGAACTTCAGCAGTTGGAGCAGTATGTGCTGACCATGACCGGGTTTGGCTATGGCAAGCGGTCTTCCTCGTACGACTTCCGCTTGACCGGGCGCGGCGGTAAAGGCATCCGCGCGACAGACGTTTCCAAGACGGCGGAAATCGGTCCCCTGATTGCAGCATTCCCGGTGGCTGATTCAGACCAGGTCATGATGGTATCAGACGGGGGGACGCTGATCCGCGTGCCGGTTGCCGGCATCCGCATCGCCAGCCGCGCCACCAAGGGCGTTACGGTGTTCAACACCGCTGAAGGCGAGAAGGTTGTTTCGGTCGAGCGGATATCAGAGCCGGAAGGCGACGAGGATTTGCCGGAATCGGTGGAGCTGGTGACGCCAGACACTTGATCTGCGGGCATTGCTGCCGAACTTCAGAAGCGTTTTTTGGCCTGATCGGCGTCGTTCACGGATTCAAGGTGCAGCATGATGAACGTGGCGGTCATCATGGCAGTGGCCATTGCGGCGGCGAGGAGGATCAACATGTTCATTTCCCTTCATCAGTCGAGTTGACTTATGTCTGGTTTTTGCATCTCGGGACTGAACCACGCCTGACCGGCCTGTTCATCACCCATTCATATGATTAACGGGCGGAATGGACAGAAAGTTCCAAAGCGGGTAGGAAATTCTGATGAAAACAGCATTCTACCCCGGCTCGTTTGATCCTGCGACCAACGGGCACATCGATATTCTTGGCCGTGCACTGGCGCTGGCGGACACGGTCATCGTCGCGATTGGCGTTCATCCGGCCAAGAATGGCCTGTTGACATTTGAAGCGCGCAAGGCGGTTTTGGTTGAAGCCGCGCGTGAGGCATTTGGTGACACGGCGAAGGGAATGAGCGTGATCTCGTTTGACGGGCTGGTGGTGGACGCCGCCAAGCTGCACGGTGCGACAATCCTCATTCGCGGCCTGCGCGATGCAACGGATTTTGACTATGAAATGCAGATGGCCGGAATGAACGGGGTGATGGCGCCGGGTATCCAGACCGTGTTTTTGCCGGCCTCGCCCGCGACAAGGCCGATTACTGCCACATTGGTGCGGCAAATCGCAGCGATGGGTGGCGACATCTCGGCTTTTGTGCCAAAAGCCGCAGCGCAAGCCCTGAAGACCCACTTCAAAGCCTGATTCAAAAGGACAATCATGACCAAGCTTCTCCGCAGCCTCGTGGCTGCCCTAATTCTGTCAGCGTTTCCGTTTGCCGCGCAGGCGGCCGAGCCAGAGAATACGCTGGTGATTTCGCTTAAGGACGGCGATGTGACCATCGCGCTACGTCCGGACATTGCGCCCGGCCATGTCGAGCGGATCAAGGCGCTTGTCCGCAAGGGCGCCTATGACGGCGTGGTGTTCCACCGCGTGATCGACGGCTTTATGGCGCAGACCGGCGACGTGCAGTTTGGTAACTCCGCCAAGAACTACAATCCCGGTCAGGCCGGAATGGGCGGTTCGGACATGCCGGACCTCAAGGCGGAATTTTCCATGAAGCCGTCAATCACGCGGTGGAACACCACGCCGTCATAGGCACCCTTGCG
>JANMQE010000661.1:0-1840 GCA_031370195.1 Phyllobacteriaceae bacterium | reverse complement strand
GCCGACTACGGCGACGTCACGCATTCGAGGACCTTTCTCTCTCAGCCCGCGACCGGGCGGAACTTCCAGGTGACGACCTCGTTGCCGGCGTCGTCGTGGCAGAGGGTGTCGATCACGAGCGTGACCTTGGTGTCGGGCTTCACCGCCCGGATGTCCTCGGTCTGGACCTGACCGAGCACCCGCAAGCCGTCGGTCAGATCCACGACGGCCATCGCGTACGGCTTGTAGGGCTTGTCGAAGCGCGCCGGTGCCGGCGGCGGATAATCCTGGATCGCGCAGCTCCAGATCGTGCCGTCGGGCCCGAACCCGGCATCCTCGATCTTCGAGGCGGTGCACTCGGGATGGCGACAGAAGTCGACCTTCGGAAAGTACGGCGTCCTGCACGACGCGCAGCGCGAGCCGATCAGGCGCGCGCCGTCCTTCGTGTCGGCGAAGAGACCGGCGGCGACGGGAATGCGTTCGGACATGGACTATCCTTTCACGGCGCGGGTCAGCGCGGGGAGGATCTCGAGACAATCGCCGACGATGCCGTACTTCGCGTAGCGGAAGATCGCCGCTTCGGGATCACGATTGATGGCGACCAGCGTCTTCGCCGCGGCGCAGCCGACCATGTGCTGGCTCGCGCCGGAGATGCCGGCGGCCACGTAGAGCTGCGGGCGCGTGATCTTGCCGGTGAGGCCGACCTGGCGTGCGGGCTCGGCCCAGCCTTCGTCGACGATGGGGCGCGAAGCGGCGGCCATGCCGCCGAGCGCCGCGGCGAGCTCCTCCACCAAGCGATAGTTGGCCTTGTCACCGAGGCCGCGCCCGCCGGCGACGAGGATCGTCGCCTCTTCGATGCGCGGACCGCTGGTCTCACTTCGCGTCACGACCTGAATGCGCTCCACGGTTCCGCTGAGGTCGAGCGCGACGTCGCGCACCGGCGGAGTCGTCGCCGTCGGGGCGGGCTCGACGGCGAGCGCGCTCGTGCTCATGCCGACGACGTAACGGCTGGCGCCGGCGAGAACGTACACTACGCGCGTGTCGCCGCCGAAAGCCGACGCCGTGACCGCGATCTCACCCTCGCTGGCGCCGAGCGCGAGGCCATTCATCACGACCCCCGCGTCGATCCGTGCCGCGAGCCGAGGTGCCGTGAGCCGGGCGTCGAACGTCTGCGGGATGAGCAGCAGGCGGAAATCGAACTGCCGTGCGTACTGCGCCAGGGCCTCGACCGCGACGTCACCACCGAAAGTGGTGAGCTTGGCATCGACGATCCGATCGACCGCGGCGACGCCGTGGCGTCCCGCGATGCTCGCAAGAGCGTCCGCCGTCGGGCCGACGACGAGCCACGCGAGCTCGGTACCGAGGGCCGTCGCGACTCCGTGCCCGAGCGTCAGCAGCTCTTCGGCGCCACCGGTGGTGCCCCAGGTACAGACGACGACGCGGCTCATCGGAGCACGCTCTCGGCGCGCAGGCGCGCGATCAAGTTGGCGGCGGCCTCGTCGGGAGTCGCCCCAGCGATCATCTCGCACGCGCCCTTCACCGTCGGCACGAACTGCTTCGTCAACGTCACCCGCGGGCGGAGCGCCTCGGCTGCCACACCGAGCTCGGCGGGCGTGACGCTCGTGATCTTCTTCTTCCGCGCCGCCATCCGGCCGGCCATCGTGGGATAGCGCGCCTGGCCGAGCTCGTTGCTGACGGTGACGAGCGCCGGCGCCGCGACGGCCACCGTCTCGTCGCCGTCGGGCGTGACCCGCACCACGCGGACGCCGAACGTGTCGCCGGTCGCCGTCACGTCGATCGCACGCGCGATCGTCACGACCGGCAGGCCGAGCTGCTCGCCGACGAGCGCCGACACGACGCC
>JANMQE010000645.1:0-5604 GCA_031370195.1 Phyllobacteriaceae bacterium | reverse complement strand
GCACGCGGCATGCCGACAACGGAAGCCGGTATTGATACGCATTGGCTAAGCCAGGTCTATGTGTCGCTTGGCGACAACGCGAACGACGGCTCGACTGTCGTGCGCATCTGGTGGAAGCCACTGGTGACACTGATTTGGTTTGGCGCGGTGCTGATGGTTTTCGGGGCTGTCGCTTCGCTATCTGACAGGCGATTGCGCGTCGGGGCTCCAAAGGCTGCACGCCGTGCTGCCGCAATGGCAGCGCAATGATGGCACGTTTGCTTCGCGGCGCGCTCGCTGCAATTTGTCTGTTGCTCTCGGTCATAGCTGCACCGGCTTGGAATCCCGGCGAGGCTTTGCAAGACCCGGTGCTTGAACAACGAGCGCGGGCGATCTCGGCAGAACTCCGGTGCCTTGTGTGCCAAAACCAATCCATAGATGATTCCGATGCAGACCTCGCCCGCGATCTGCGCGTACTTGTCAGGGAACGGCTGGTTGTCGGCGATACGGATAGCGAAGTGTTTGACTTTATGGTTGCCAGATACGGAGAGTTTGTTTTGCTAAAACCCCGGGTAGGGGCAAAGACTTGGCTGTTGTGGGGATTGCCTGTGGCGCTCTTGCTGACGGGGTGTGGAGTTTTGCTTTTGGGAATACGAAAACGTAGCAATTCCAGAAGGTTGCCGGAGTTGACGGATTCAGAAAAAGAGCGGCTCGCCAAAATTGTCCAAAGCCAATAAAGGCGGCAATCGGGCGAACATTACAAACAATTCATCTGCTGGAAATACTCCGGTAATCTGGACTGTTGTAATCCTTGGGTCATGGAGCGGTATAGGCTCCGAACAAACAAGGATGGGAAGTCATGAACTCCAACTCGTTGGGTTTTCGCAGCAAGGCTGCAATTGCTTTGCTCGCAGGGGCGGCATTTGTCACGACACTTGGTTTGACCGGCAATGGCATTCCCGCTGCAGCGCTGGCTGAAGCGGTGCGCATTGAAGCTCCTGCACAGTCGGGCTTTGCCGACGTCGTCGAGAAAGTGTCTCCGGCAGTTGTGAGTGTTCGCGTGAAGGGTAATCTCCAGCCCGTGTCCGACGATGGCGACATGCAGGGCTTTGGTTTTGATGAACTTCCGGAAAATCACCCGATGAAGCGTTTCTTCCGCGAATTTGGCGGCCCGAACGGTCGCGACCGCAACGAGGGGCCACGAGCAGAACGCCGTGCCCGCCCGCAGTCACAAGGTTCCGGCTTCTTCATCTCTGAGGACGGCTTTGTTGTAACAAACAACCATGTTGTCGATGACGGTGCCAATTTTATCGTCGTGTTGAGTGATGGCACCGAGTTGGACGCAAAGCTCATCGGCAAGGACAAGAAAACTGACCTCGCCGTGCTCAAGGTTGAGCCAACCCGCAAGTTTACTTACGTCGCATTTGCTGAAACGAAAGGCGCGCGCGTTGGTGACTGGGTGGTGGCTGTCGGCAATCCGTTCGGTCTGGGCGGCACTGTGACGGCCGGCATTGTCTCGGCTCTGGGTCGCGACATCGGTTCCGGCCCTTATGACGATTTCATGCAGATCGACGCCGCCGTGAACCGTGGCAATTCCGGTGGCCCGACGTTCAACCTGAATGGCGAAGTGGTCGGTGTGAACACCGCAATCTTCTCGCCTTCAGGCGGCAATGTCGGCATCGCATTCGCCATTCCCGCATCGACAGCCAAGCAGGTCGTCGGCGATTTGATGAAGGATGGTTCGATCAAGCGCGGTTGGCTTGGCGTGCAGATCCAGCCGGTAAGTGAAGAAATCGCAGACTCGCTTTCGCTGAAGGCGGCCAAGGGTGCCATGGTCAACGAGGTGCAGGCCGACAGCCCCGCAAAGAAGGCGGGAATTGAGGTTGGTGACGTGGTTCTGTCAGTCGGCGGCAACGCCGTTGAGGATCCGAAAGACCTTGCCCGCAAGGTTGCAGCGATACTGCCGGGCGCAGCGACAGACGTGGTCGTGTGGCGTGACGGAGCCGAAAAAACTGTGTCTGTGACCATCGAAAAGCTTGCAGAAACTGCTGCTGCAACACCGGATAAACCCGGCGCAAACCCGGTTGAGCCGCAGGACCTCACCGGCTTTGGTCTCAAGGTGACGCCAAACGAAAATGGCGTCGGCGTTGTTGTCACCGATGTGGACCCCGACAGTGCGGCGTCTGACCGCGGCGTCTCGCCGGGAGACATTATCGCCGCCGTCAATGACACGGACGTCAAGTCGGTTGCTGACATCGCCAAAGCTGTCGGCGCTGCGACGACCGCGGGTCGCAAGTCAGTCCTGCTGCGCATAGATGGTGAAAACGGCTCGCGCTTTGTCGCGCTGCCGGTTGCCAAGGGGTAACGGCCTTGCCTGAGGCCGAAACCACCCCCACGGCTGACGGCAAAAACTGGCAGCGGGTGCCCATACGCCCGCTGCCGCCTCTCGCGTTTCTGCACGAACTCCCCTTATAATGCCGCCATGAAGATTCTGGTGATTGAAGACGACAGAGAGTCCGCGCGGTACCTTGGGAAGGCGTTGGCCGAGTACGGCCATTCCGCCGACATCGCCGCCGATGGCGAGACTGGTTTCTCCCTCGCGGATTCGGGCACCTACGACGTCTTGGTGGTTGACCGGATGCTACCGAGGCGGGATGGCTTATCAGTGGTCGCGGGCCTTCGCGCCAAGGGTCACCGCACTCCGGTTCTCATACTTTCTGCGCTCGGCGAAGTGGACGACAAGGTAACCGGGCTGCGCGCCGGCGGTGATGACTATCTCACAAAGCCCTATGCATTTTCAGAATTGCTTGCGCGCATTGAAGTCCTGCAGCGCCGCAATGTCTCGGCCGACGTGGAGACAATCTATCGCGTCGGCGATTTGGAACTCGATCGGTTGTCACATATGGCAAAGCGGGCAGGTCAGGAGATCATCTTGCAGCCGCGCGAGTTCCGATTGCTGGAATACCTGATGCGCCACGCGGGACAAGTGGTGACGCGCACGATGCTGCTCGAAAATGTCTGGGAGTATCACTTCGATCCGCAGACGAATGTGATCGATGTGCACGTGTCGCGGCTACGCTCCAAAATCGAAAAGGGCTTCGGCGTACCGTTGCTGCACACAGTGCGTGGCGCAGGATATATGCTCAAGGTTCCCGGCAAGATCTGATGGGCCGTTTCCGCGCGATCATTTCGACAACAGCGGCCCGCCTGTCTGCCCTCTATCTGCTGCTGTTCACGATCTGCGCGCTGGCGCTTGTGCTTTATATGACAGCTCAGGCAGCAAAAATCCTTCGCACACAAACCGAGACGACCGTGATGGAAGAGGTGCAGAACCTTGCGCAGGTCTATGCACGCTCTGGGCTTCCGGGCTTGGTACGCGCAATTGATCGGCGCTCGCGGGTACCAGGTGCAAATCTTTATCTAATCACCGATAGGTCGGGCGTGGTCCTAGCCGGCAATGTTGCCGAGATTGATGCAGCAATCCTGCGCAAAGAGGGGTGGACCCGCGAACCTTTCGAATATCTGCGCTTTTCAGGCGAGGCGGTCGAATCGGCGCACCACGCGCTGGCCCACGTTTTTGTGCTGCCCAATGCAATGCGCATTCTTGTTGGACGCGACCTTGGCGAACCGGAGCGCTTTCGCGAAATTGTGCAGCGCTCGCTGACCCTTGCATTGTCGATGATGGGCCTTGGGGCGCTGCTGATCTGGTATTTTGTCGGCAGACATGCGTTGAAACGTATTGATGGCGTCTCAGCCGCGAGCCAGCGGATCATGTCCGGTGATTTGTCTGGCCGCCTGCCGGTAACCGGGTCTGGCGATGAGTTTGACCGGTTGTCCGAGAATCTCAACCTTATGCTCGGCAAGATTTCAAACCTGAACGAGGGATTGAAGCAGGTCTCTGACAACATCGCTCATGATCTCAAGACGCCCTTGACGAGGTTGCGAAACAGGGCAGAAGCTGCGCTCGCTTCGCGTCAATCGGCAGCGGAGTATAAGGAAGCGCTGACCGACATGATCAGCCAATCCGATCAACTGATCCGCACCTTCAATGCGATATTGATGATCTCGCGACTGGAAGCCGGCTATTCGAGCGAACAGCTGGAAAGTCTCGATCTTTCCGAAATCGCTGGCGACGTGGTTGAGCTCTACGAGCCGCTCGCCGAGGAGGCTGGCGCGACACTGTCGATACAGACTGTGGGGCCGGTCACTATTCAAGGCAACCGTGAGCTCCTCAGCCAAACGCTCTCAAACATAATTGACAATGCCATCAAATACGCAGCCGCAGTGGAAAAACCAGCCATTGCAGTCAATGTCAAAGCAGAAAATGGCGTGCCAGTACTTGTGGTCTGCGACAACGGACCCGGCATCCCGGAACCAGACCGCGAACGCGCAACCGAGCGGTTTGTTCGTTTGGAAATGAGTCGCAGTGCGCCCGGGTCAGGTTTGGGACTGTCTCTCGCGAAGGCTGTTATGAAGTTGCACAAGGGTGAAATGCGCCTTGGCAGCGACGGTCAGGGGCTTAAGGTATCACTGGTTTTTGCCAATGCCGGAAGCTGATGAGATGGGCATGAGTGTCGCTGAACATAGTGCTGGCGAGTACTGGTTTGGCGCGGAACCAGTTTCTTTGCAGCCACTGGATGCCAAACTGGCAAGTCGCCACTTGGAGGACTTGGCGGCGGCGGCGAAAGAACACGGGCTTGGCAGGCTGCAGTCAGTGACAAAATCCGGCTCGCAGCTTTGCAAATTTCTTGGTGCCGTGTTCGACCTTTCTCCCTTCCTCCGCGATATCGCCCTGAGCAGGTCGCAAATCCTTGAGGGACTTTTCGACCAGACCGCAGATGCGCGTGTCGAAGAGATCATCGGGTCGATGGCGCAGTTGGGTCTTTTGATTGACAACGAAACCGAGCTTATGGCTGCGTTGCGGAGGGCCAAATCGGAAGCGCATTTCCTGATCGCCCTGTCAGATCTTGCCGGTGTTTACGGTGCCGAAAAAACGACCTCCCGTGTCTCTCGCCTTGCCATTTCTGCGACAAAAGCGGCAGTGCGCTTTTTGCTGCGCGATGCGGCGCGTGCCGGCAAGCTGGTGCTCAAAGATGCCAATGACCCTGAGACCGGATCGGGTTGGATATTTCTGGGCATGGGCAAGCTGGGTGCAGGCGAGCTGAACTATTCATCGGACATTGACTTGATTGTCCTGTTCGACCCGTGGGCCGGTGTTCTTGTCGATGTGCAGGAAGGCGTCGAAACGTTCTCACGCCTGACACGGCGGCTTGTGCGCATCATGCAGGACCGGACTGCTGAGGGTTACGTCTTCCGCACAGACCTGCGCCTGCGGCCTGATCCGGGCTCGACACCGCTTGCGATCCCGCTGGAGGCAGCGCTGCAATATTACGAAGGCAGGGGACAAAACTGGGAACGCGCGGCGCTGATCAAGGCAATGCCGATTGCAGGCGACATTGCAGCGGCTGATTTATTTCTCAGAGAGCTTTCGCCCTTCATCTGGCGCAAATACCTTGACTATGCCGCGATTGCAGATGTGCATTCCATCAAGCGGCAAATCCACGCACACAAGGGTCATGGCGAAGTTGCCGTGCTCGGCCACAATGTAAAACTCGGTCGTGGCGG
>JANMQE010000418.1:0-1742 GCA_031370195.1 Phyllobacteriaceae bacterium | reverse complement strand
GAATACCGGTCAGCATCTCGACTACTGCGGCGTTGCCATCATTGATCAGCTTCTGGGTCAGGGCCACCTCAACCCTCCGCGTCTAAATGAACACGCTGGATTATCGCTGCCCAGCGCAAACCTGCAAGCATCCTATGGTCTCAGGTCAGGGCAATCGCCTCAGGTTAACGGCTGTTTCTGAGTTTGGTTGAATATGATTCATGGGAGGCTTCGCCGAATCGGAGCCTTGCATGCCCAAACCTGTTGCCTCTGCCGCCATCCTTGACCATTTTTCGGCCCTTTCGGACCCGCGCGAGCGCTGGCGGGTTTTGTATCCGCTGCGTGAGATCCTTTTGCTTGTGCTGTGCGCGACGTTGTCGGGCATGGAGGACTTTGTCGAGATCAGGCTGTGGGGCGGACAGCGGCTGGCGTTTTTGCGCAGGTTCCTGCCCTATGAGCGCGGCATTCCGGCCCATGACACACTCAACGATGTCATCAACGCGCTTGACAGCGAGCTGTTCAAGACCTGTTTTGCCAATTGGGTTGAGGCATTGCGCGAGCGCGAGCCTGACGTCATCGCCATCGACGGCAAGACCTCGCGGCGCAGCCATGCGCGGTCGAAGGGCAGGGAGCCGCTGCATCTTGTCTCCGCTTGGGCGGCCCGCCAGCGGCTTGTGCTGGGCCAAGAGGCTGTTGACGAAAAGTCCAACGAGATCATAGCCATACCGCTGTTGCTGGAGCGGCTCGAACTGACCGGCGCGCTGGTCACCATCGACGCCATGGGAACCCAGAGCGACATCGCTGACCTCATCGTCAAGCGCGGCGGCGACTATCTTCTGGCGCTCAAGGGCAACCGGCCGCTCACCCACGCCGACACGGCCCTGTTCTTTCAAGACCCGCCGCCGGACATGCTCGAGCCGGCGCACACGACAACGGACGGCGAACATGGCCGCATTGAAGAGCGCCGCCACCTTGTCTGCCACGACATTGACTGGCTGTTCTCTGATCGCCGTTACAAGGATGAGCCCAAATTCCCGCATCTCAAAATGATTGGCATGGTGGAGACCCGTGTTCTGCGCAATGGCAAAACCACATACGAGCGGCGCTACTATCTATCCTCAGCCAAACTCACCGCCAAAACCTTCGCTGCCGCCGTGCGCGCCCACTGGGGAATCGAAAACCGCTTGCACTGGGTGCTGGATGTCGTCTTCCACGACGATCTGGCAAGGTTGCGAACCGGCAACGGTCCGCAAAACATGGCCATCGTCAAGCACATGGCCATCAACCTCGTGCGCAACCCAACGGACAGACACAGCCTCAAAGTCCGGCGAAAACTCGCAAATCTCAACCCAGATTACCTCGAAACCCTCATCCGACAAAAAGCTGCGTTAACCTGAAGCGATTCCCCTGCATGCATTAAGCCGTGCGAGCTCAAAAACTCATTGTAGGTTGTATCAAGTAAATATTGCAATCTAAGATATATTGTCTATCTATGTGACACCGGAATCGCGCAGGGGCGTTACGGTCGGGCGATGTGCAATAATCGGCGATTTTTTCGCTTGAAAACAAAGGCAATGACCATGACCCAGGCCCGTGAACGGCGGCTTGAAACCCTCAACTTCATTCAATCCATGCTGCTTCAGCTCAATCAAATGGCGTCTTCCGAACGATTCGATATGCTCGCCTACCTTATTGAGATGGCCTATATCGAATCAGGTGACGCCGTTCGCGAAGTGCGTCCGCACCGGTTAGATATACAAAAG
>JANMQE010000625.1:0-2164 GCA_031370195.1 Phyllobacteriaceae bacterium | reverse complement strand
GACGCGTTCGTCTATCTCGTCAACTCGCTGTCGCTCTTTGCGCAGACCAGCCCGGACGCGATCAAGGGGCAGGATGTGCTGGCACGGGCGATCATGGACCCGGAAGTGCAGGTCAAGTTCAACCTCGCCAAAGGTGCGATCCCGGCGCGGACGGACATTGACCTGAAGGCGATGGACGCCTGCGCGCAGGCAACCTCGCTGTCACTCACGTCGAACGACAAGGGCGGCACCGCAGTGCCGACATTTGCCGGAACACACGCCGCCAATTCAGCCATCGTCAGCGCCGCGACCGACGCAATCACCGAATTCTTCAATTCGAAGAAGACGGCTGCGGAAGGCGTTACGCTTTTGGCTGACGCCATCGCCTCTGTGAAGTAAGACTATCCGGCCGGTGTGGGAGCCACGCCGGCCGGAAACTGCATCAGGATATAGTGGAATGAACACTGCAAACCCCGATATCGTTATCATCGGCTCCGGCATGGGCGGGGCATCTCTCGCCGCCGGCCTTGTCGGCTCCGGCGCGAAAGTGCTCATTCTCGAAAAGGGTCAGCGAATTCTCGACACGCCGGAAACGCGCGACACGCGGGCGATTTTCCAGCGCGGCTTCTACAGTCCGAAGGAAACCTGGTTTGACAAGGATGGCAAGCCGTTCACGCCGGGCAATTATTATGTCGTCGGCGGCAACACCAAATTCTACGGCGCGGTGCATTTCCGCTACCGCAAGGAGGATTTCTTGGAACTTGCGTTCCCGGAAGGCGGCGTCTCGCCTGCCTGGCCGTTCTCGTATGACGAGTTTGAGCCATGGTATTGCAAGGCGGAAGAGCTTTACCAAACGCACGGCACGCCTGACGAAGACCCGACCGAACCCTATCATTCCAGACCCTACGCGCACGCTCCGGTGCCGGACGAGCCCGCAATCGCGCGCGTCCGCGAGCGTCTGAAGAAGGCCGGTCTCAACCCCGCAAGCCTGCCGCTTGGCGTGGATATCGACCGCTGGCTCAAACGCGCCAAAACCGGGTTTGACGCGTTTCCGGACACTTTGACCGGCAAAATGGACGCCGAAAGCTGCGGCCTCGCTGCAGCGCTGAAAGACCCTGACATCACAATGGAGGTGGGTGCCGATGTTATCCGGCTGGAGACAGATGCGCAGAACCGGATCAGCGCAATTGTTTACCGCCAGAACGGCGAGGAGAAACGGCTGTCGCCAAAGCTGACAATTCTCTCAGCCGGTGCAGTGCGCTCAACGGTGCTGCTGCTGCGGTCTGCCGACAGCAGGAACCCGAACGGCCTCGCCAACAGTTCCGACCAGATCGGCCGCAACTTCATGAACCACAATGCCTCGTTCATGCTCGCCATCGACCCGCGCACCATCAATGATTCAGTCTATCAAAAGACGCTGCATTTCAACGATTTCTACTTTGATGACGGCAGGGGTTCCGGCCCGCTCGGTCAGGTTCAGCTGCTTGGCCGTGTCACCGCTTCCATCCTCAAATCCCGCATTCCACTCGTACCCGAATGGGCGCTTGGAATGCTGAGCCGCCGGTCCGTGGATTGGTATCTGTGCAGCGAGGACCTGCCGCGACCGGAAAGCCGCGTGCGCATTGATCGCGACAAAATCATCCTCGAGTGGCGGCGCTTCAACATGAGGGCGCATGATATGCTGGTGCATCGCACAAAAGAAGTCATGAAAGCGGCGGGATATCCGATTGTCCTTTCTCAGCTCATCGACGGCAGGCTCCCCTCGCACCAGTGCGGCACCTCTCGCATGGGAACCGATCCCGCCACCGCGCCGCTCGACCCGTTCTGCCGCAGCTATGATCACCAGAACCTGTTCATCGTCGATGCCGGATTCCTGCCGACCTCGGCTGCCGTCAACCCGTCGCTGACCATAGCCGCGCAGGCGCTGCGCGTCGCCGACCACATCCGCAGAACGGAGCTGAAATCATGAAGCGTGTCGCCATTGTCACAGGCGCTGGGCGCGGCATCGGCGCAGCCATTGCCGCGCGTCTTGAGGCGGATGGCTTCACCGTCGCCCGCCTCAACCGCACGCCTGCGGAAGGCGAGTTCCGGTTCGACCTTGGCAACCTTGCCACCCATCAACCTGCTATCGATGCGGTGCTGGCAGAGCATGGCCGCATCGATTGCCTCATCAACAATGCCGGCG
>JANMQE010000624.1:0-2260 GCA_031370195.1 Phyllobacteriaceae bacterium | reverse complement strand
GAATCGTTGTTGCATCACTTGCGGCTTCACAAGCGTAGGCGAGATTGTCACAGAAGCTGCGACGTGCGCGGGGTCCACTGGTGTTGCCCGCCATGACATGCACTGCTTTAGCTGAAATAACTGAAGCATAGGCAAGTGCTTCATCAATGGCGGCACGGGCGTCCGTCTCGCGTCCGGGCAATGCTGCAACACCATTTTCGCCAATCGCCGTATTGCCGCGCCGCGTGTTCAGGCCAAGCATGCGAAAGCCTGTTTCCGCAAGAGCCGCATTGGTCAGTTCCGCTGGAACATCATAAGGCCAATGGCATTCCACCGCATCGAACCCGGCAGCCTTGGCGGCATGAATGGCTTCGGGAAGCGGCCTGTCGTTCCACAGAAAACCGAGATTGGCAGAAAACCTCATGACTCCCACTCCACGTTAAAATATGTGACCACGTCTTGAACCTGAGCTGTGTTTAACAGGCGCGGATGCTGGCCACGCGTGAGAAGTGACAGCCGCGCCGTAGCTTCCAGTTCTTCAATCGCATTGCAGGCCGCCTCCACATCCTTGGCCGCAACCACTGGCCCGTGATTGGCCAGCATTACGGCTGATCTTTTCCCGGCAAGTCCGCGCACGGCCTGTCCCATAGCTGGATCACCGGGCCGAAAAAACGGCAGCAGTTTCACGCGGCCCAACTGCATGATGGCATAAGGAGTAAGCGGGGGCAGAAAATTGTCTTCATCCGCATCCGGCATCATCGACCAAGCCACAGCGTGGCAGCAGTGCAAATGCACAACAGCGCCCGCTTGGCTTCTGGTGTCATAGAACGCGCTGTGCAGAGGCATTTCCTTGGTCGGCGCGTCGCCATCAACATGGAGGCCCCTGGCATCAAATCGGCTCAAGCGAGCCGGATCCAATCTTCCGAAACTTGAACCTGTTGGCGAAACAAGCACGCCACCATCTTGCGTGCGGGCTGAAATGTTCCCGGTGGAACCATGGGTCAGGCCACGGTCAAACAGCGACTTGGCCAAAGTGCACATCTGTTCGCGTAGTCTCGTTTCCTCGGTCATGTTTCCAGCACCTTCAAGGCGCCGCTGAAAAAGTCATCAGTGCCAAAGTTCCCTGACTTCAAGGTGATCGCCACATCATGTTCAGCCGTTTGTGCAAAGCACCAGGGCACGCCGGGGGCGATTTCCGCGCCGATGTGGAGACGGGTAATGGCTAAAGCCTTGGCAACGGCCCCTGAAGTTTCCCCACCTGCTACGATGAAGCGGCGGAAGCCGAGGTCGCGGGCCTTCACGGCACACGCGGCAAGTGCGTCTTCAACCAGCTGGCCGGAACGCTCAACGCCCAATTTCTGCTGTGATGCACGAACGTCCTCCGGTGCCGCCGTGGCATAGATCAGTGGCATTGCATTGGAAGACTGAGTTGACAGCCACGCGAGCACTGCGTCGGAACCGTTCTCCGCAAGGTCTAGCGGGTTTAGTCTGAAGCTGGGTTGGCCGCCCAACAGAAAAGCCGCGACCTGACGGTTCGTCATGGCCGAACAACTGCCTGACAGAATGATAGCAGGACCAGAGTCAAAATGCTTCGTATGTGACGCGGTGTTCTTTTTCAACAAGCCCTGCATCAACCAAAGTTCCGGCAGGGGCATGGCCACAGCGCTGCCTCCAGTGAGCAAAGGCATGTCATGGCAAGCATCGGCAATCGTGTAGAGGTCTTCATTGGCCACTGCATCGACAACGACATGCGCAATGCCTTCTGCGCTCAGTTGATTCATCTTGTCACGCAATACCTTCGCACCCCTTGCCACAACATGCCGGTTCACGAGGCCGACGGAACCTGTGACCTGTGGTTGGAGCAAGCGCATCAGGTTCGAATCCCGCATCGGCGTCAGCGGATGATCCTTCATCGAGCTTTCGGCCAGCGGTTGTTCACCGACAAACAAATTGCCCATGAAAATAGATCGACCGTTTTCGGGGAACGCCGGGCAATAGATGGTTTGTTTGGTGCCCAGCACGTCCATCAAAGCTTCAGCAACCGGGCCGATGTTGCCTTTGGCTGTTGAATCAAAGGTCGAGCAATATTTCCAGAAGAACCTTTGCGCCCCGGCCTGTTGAAGCCAAGCAAGTGCGGCCAGCGTTTCTGTTACAGCCTCTGCGACGGGAGCCGTCCGGCACTTCAGGGCGATGATTTCGAGTGGTGCTGTGTGTGATGGAGGTTCCTGTGGCACACCGATGCGCAATGACACCTGCACACCAGAGCGCGCCAGCAATCCGG
>JANMQE010000564.1:0-1896 GCA_031370195.1 Phyllobacteriaceae bacterium | reverse complement strand
GCACTAGGTGCAACGCGGAAATCGTTTTTAATTGGGACATATTCCATCTCTGAATTATATCACAACACGGCAAAAATGGGGTGGCGCGATGTTCGAACCTCGGCCACCCCTCTCCTTATTCAGGAGTGTCAGTTGGGTATGTCTCGACGATTGATGCGTTGCCGAAGCCAATCCAAAATTTCATCCTCAACCCATCCCACCCTGTTGGGGCCAAGCTGTACCCTTTTGGGGAATTGGCCGGCTGCCTCGAGGCGTGCAACATGCTGTGGCGAATAAAGGACTAACTCCTTCAACTGCCGTTTCGATAATATCCTCATCACGATAACTCCCATGTTGGGAGCATCGCGATGCTCAAGGTGACAAACCCCGGGCAGAAATTATGTATCACAAATCCAGGGGCTTTTGGAGGAGGCTAGCACGCTTGGTTTCGCTTCACATTGCCGCTTGTCGAAACCCGTCGACCAAATCCGCCCAATCCTGCATCAGCTTCGCCCGCTTATCCAAGTAGGTCGATCGATTGTAAGTTCTGCGGATGGCGTTCGGGTCTTGATGCGCAAGCGCGGCCTCGATCACATCGGGGTCATAGCCCCTTGTGTTGAGAATGGTACTGGCCGTCACACGGAAGCCATGAGAGGTCACCTCTTCTTTTGCGTAGCCCATTCGCCGTAGAGCGGAATTGAATGAGTTTTCGGAAAGCCACTTGCGGTTTGACACAAGCGACGGAAACAAGAGCTCAAGGCCAGCAATCCCAGGCCAATTGGCTTCCACAATTTCCATCGCTTGGCGTGAAAGTGGCACCAAATGCTCTCGGCGCATTTTCATCCGGTCTGCCGGGATCGTCCAGATTTGCCGTTTCAGATCAAACTCGCGCTTCTGCGCGCCTCGTGCTTCCGACGGACGCGTCATTGTCAAAATCTGAAACTTCATGGCACTTATAACGACCGGCCAACCGGTGTATTCCTCAAAACTCTGAAGCATCGAACCAAATAGCTTTTCGTCGGTAATGGCAGCGCGACCAACGACCTTTGGTGCGATGAGCGCGCCGCGAAGCGCGGACGTCGGATCGTTGTTCGCGCGCAGCGTCATGATCGCCAGTCGGAATACTGCCGAGAGTGTGCTCCGCAATTTCTTAGCAGTTTCACGGCGGCCACTCATTTCGATTGCCTTCAGCAGATACAGCACCTCAGCAGGCGTCACATCACTGATAGGCCGATCATGGATGGGTTTGGCCAGATCAAAGAGAAACCAGCGCTTCTTGCGTAGCGTTGACTCAGCAAGGCCGCGCTGTACTGCTTGATCGATATGCTCTTCGGCAATCAGTTTGAATGTGGTGCGTAGTGAAATGTGCGCGTTGATGGCATCAAGCTTCTTCTGCACCGCCGGATCAGTGCCGTTTTCGAGAAGCTTTCTCGCTTTGTCGCGTTTCTCCCGCGCCTTAGCCAAGCCGACACTGGGATATTTGCCATGCGAGAGGGTCTTGTCTCTTCCACCGTATCGAAATTTTTGCTGCCAGAGCTTTGAACCGTTGGGTTTGACAAGCAGATACAGCCCATCCGAATCGCCGAGCTTGTATGGTTTCTCACCCGGCTTGGCATTTTTGATCGTGAATTCGGACAATCCCATGTGGGGTATCGCCTATTTTGGGGGTATCGCAATCACCTGATAATACCCCCAAACGTGGGGGAAGCAGCGAAAAACCATGTTCAGCTATGGTCAGAAAGCTATCTTAAAATCACAGCAATTTCAATAGGATAAGTTCAAAAATGAGAAGCTATGAGAAGAAAAAATGGTGCCCAGAAGAGGACTCGAACCTCCACGCCGTTAAGCGCTAATACCTGAAACTAGTGCGTCTACCAATTCCGCCATCTGGGCAACGCGGCTCATTTAGGGAATGCG
>JANMQE010000547.1:0-10209 GCA_031370195.1 Phyllobacteriaceae bacterium | reverse complement strand
CGAGTGTCTCGAACACAACAGAGCCCACTGTCGCCAGTATGGCGAAGGCAATTGTTGCAAAAACAGTGATCGCACCCAATTTGCGGAAGCCAAACAATCCAGGACCCATCACCAGCAAAATAACGAGCGGTACCAATCCGGCAGAGGTCTTGGAACCGGTGTTGGCAACAAACACCAGACCGGCAAGCATGACGGCACCGCCAATCATCCACGAACCGCGCCGCAAGATGTAAATTCCCATGAATGAAAGACCAGCCATCACGGGTCCGGCGACATTCTTGTGTGAATAGATTCCGCGCCAGAGCCCGGCATGTTCGGGCTCGGAAGAAAAGCCATTGTGCATTGCCACATCAGGCATCAGAACCAATCCGGCATAGGACAATGACAGCACAGCCAGAGCAGCAAGCGTAAACGTGGTCTGGTAGCTATCACCGTCAGGTGCCAGCGCCAGCACTGCGACCATCCCGAGAATGCAGATCATCGTGAAGGCCAAAGCGCGGTAAGACGAAGAAGGATCCAGCGCATGCGCCGCCGAAATGAAAGCGAGTGCGAAAAGAACCAGCCACCAAGGACTTATGAGAGCGATGATCTTGCGGCTGTTGACCAAAGTGAGGATGGCAAACAGTGACAGTGCACCAAGGCCACCGAAGCCGAGCTGGTTGACGATATCTCCTGTCGGTCGCCCTATGGCACCAGACTGTCCGGATGTCGCACTCTGACCGACATTGAATGGGCTGAATGACACGAGCAAGACAGTGAAAAAGAGCGCGGCAAGTGTTGCGCGCAGCCGGTTGATCAGCCCGGCATCAGCCCAGTTGTCAGTTTTTTTCAGCGTTGCGGTACTGCTCATTGGAGTATCCAAATTCCCCCAGTACGCGGCCCAAACCTATGTAAACATGATAAAAACCGATCATCGTTGAGCCGGTTTTGATTGTCTTCACCAGCGCCCTGAATGGAGAAATCGCCAGCAACGCCAGACTTTTGACAAAGGTGCGTGCACGGCCGAACGGTTCACCTGCACGCTGGCGGCGCTCGACAAGTGTTGAAATCACACCGTTGCGAAGTGACCGCGCACGCAGCCAGTCAGCTTCCGTGCGGCGCACCGGAACGGTCTCATGCACGGGCGCCTCGTTGCACCACGCAACCTTGAAGCCTGCACGCACCGAACGATCAATCAGGTCAGCATCACCGCCGCCCATGAAATTGTAACGCAGGTCAAAAAATGGATGCCCCATGGTCTCCATCAACGCTCTGGTCACAAGCAAATTGCCCGAGGAATAGACGATCGGCACCGGGCCTGTCTGGCTATAGTGCGGCGTGAAGACCGGATGCTTGGAAAAGTGTTGATGTTCGGGTCGCTCGAACACGGGCAGTTGCGGACCGCCAACAATGTCCGTGCCAAACTTTTCCGCGGTCGCACACATGTTTTCGATCCAGTGCGGATCGGCCACCTCGTCATCGTCGATGACGATCAGATACTTGAAATTCGGATACTTTTTCAGCGCCGTAAGCCAACCGGCATTATAGGCGTTGCAGTTGCCGCGGGCGTGGGCGATTTCAAGTGTGCCGGTGATTTCGCCGCTTTCGAACAGCTTCTGGCATGCACCGATCCCCTGTAGACCTTCCGCGTCGTTGTCCATTACGATGACGGCATAGGTTCGCTTCGTGATCTGGTTTTTGACGGATGCCAGCGTCTTCAATACATGGTCCGGCCGCTTGAACGTCGGGATCGTGATGATCACATCAATAGCGTCGTGCCGAAGCCCGGGAGACTCGGCGACAATCGTGATGGTTTCCGTCAAACGTGTCATGGCGTTCCGGGCTTCTAAGTCATTTGAACGTCTTCGTTACCTGAAACCTCTAAAATTTCGTTTAAGAGGATGATCTTATCTTCGGGGCAATCTGCAAATTTCAACGTGCCGACTTAATCGAAATTTCATCCGGCGCTGATATGCAAAATGCTCCGAAGGATCGATCATGCATCTCTTGTTTGTCACGTCGCTGGTTCCGCAAGGGGTAGCCTCAACAGGCTACGAAATAGCCAATCAAGCCATCATCGACGGCTTGCGCCGCAATGGTGCACGCGTGACTGTGATCGGCTTTACGTGGCCTGGAAAAGCGGCTTCCGATCAGGACAACACCATCGTGCTGGGGTCAGTTGACGTGCGAACCGAGGGTGCGCATGCGCTCACCAAAATGCGATGGGTAGCAGCTGCGATGGCGGGCGGTTACACAATCTCATCCGTGAAAATGCACGTCGTCCAAGCAGAAGAAGTCCAGGCCGCGATTACCACTCGCGGGCCATTTGATGGCTATGTCCTGAATGGCGTTTCTCTTCCGGGCGCTTTCATCGACCTGTTTTCAAACTTGCCCTCGATTTGGGTCGCTCACAATGTCGAACATGTTTCTGCTCTGGAGAACGCTGAATCTTCCGATAGCGCACTGAAGCGGGCCCTATTCCGACGCGATGCGCGCATTCTCAAGAAGCTTGAGCATAAACTCGCCAGTCGCGCCCGGTTTGTTTACACGTTGGCTGAGGAAGACCGCGCACCACTGGGCGTCTTGTCACCCTCCCGCTCCGCTTTCGTACCGCTGGTCACGCTTCAAAACCCGCCAAGCCATTTCGCAAAACGCGAGATAATGTATGACGCCGGACTGATCGGAACCTGGACATGGCAACCGAACCGCGTCGGGCTGGAATGGTTCATTCGCGAGGTTGCGCCTAAACTGCCTTCCGGTTTCAAGGTTGCGGTTGCGGGTTCATTGCCCGGCGGATTGCCGGACGCGCCAGCGTGTATCGAGTATGTCGGGCGCGTGCCTGATGCAAAAGAGTTCGTGCGCAGTTGCGCCGTTATCCCGCTTGTCGCACGCGGCGGCACGGGCGTTCAGCTGAAGACAATCGAGACGTTTGAAATGGGCTTGCCATCAGCGGCAACATCCTCATCGCTGCGCGGCATCGAATATCGTCCAGCAAACTGCGTCATCAGCGATGATCCGGCAGATTTTGCTTACAATCTTGAAAATCTTGTCGCTGAAGTGAAGTCCGGCGCATTGGATCTGCTGGATGGCTCGGCGTTCTACGTCGCCCAGCGCAGCGCGCTCGATGTCGCGATCGCCAAGGGCATTGCCGCGATTGCCGCAAAGCCTTCCGCACGGATCGCTGCATGACAAAGGGAATCGATAGCAACAGCCTCACCCGCCAGCTTGCACCATGGCGTGATGTACTCGGAATTCCCGTGGCTGACTTCAGCTATGACGACGCGATTGCATTTCTGACCAGGAAAATTTCAGAAAAATCCTACACCCCCGTGGCATTTCTCAACGCCAACAATGCCAACATTGCGATGGAAAATGCCGGCTTTGAAACGTCTCTGGACGATTTTCTCATTCTCTCTGATGGCGTCGGCGTCGACATCGCGGCCTGGCTGCTGCACGGCAAGCTTTTCAAGGCCAATCTCAACGGGACGGATTTCGTTCCAGCTCTGCTGCGCCGCCATGCACGCAAACTGAAGGTCGGACTGATCGGGGCGAAGCGCGAAGTCGTTGACGCCGCTGTCTCCGCTTTTGGCGCAAGCTACCCGCAACATGAGTTTCACGTTATTTCAGACGGCTACTTCAAACCCGGAGACGAGCCGGCAATCGCGGCCAAGACGGCGCAATTGCGTCCCGACATCGTGCTCGTCGCCATGGGCGTGCCGCGTCAGGAGCAGTTTGTCACACGGGTGCTGACCAAGGACACATGCACTCTGCCGATCGCAGTTGGCGCGCTTTTTGACATTTACACCGGCACAGTTCCGCGCGCGCCGGAGTGGATGAGGACCACGCGCACCGAGTGGATCTACCGGCTGTGGAAAGAACCACGACGTTTGTGGCGGCGTTACATCATGGGTAATCCGCTCTTTATTCTGCGAGTCTTGCGTTGCCGGTTGACCGGAGCGTCCCGATCCGGCGGTGAGCCGTTGATCGCCGACATGGCCAAGCAGGATCGATAAGTCTGATGCAACGCCCGCCCAAACACACTACGGCATTAGTTACGGCCAGCTTCGGGCCGGATTTCGAACGCTGCCGTTTGCTGTGCGAAACCATAGACCGGCACGTCACTGGCTACACCTGCCATTACATTCTTGTAGAAACCGCCGACGTGCCGCTGTTCAAGGCCTTGGAAACTCCACGTCGCAAGGTCATCGACGAAAAAGACATGTTGCCTCGCTGGCTGCGTCCGTTCCCTGATCCATTTTCTCTCGGCAAGCGCCGCATTTGGTTATCGTTGCGCACACTTCCCCTTCGCGGCTGGCACGCGCAGCAGCTTCGCCGCATGGCGGTTGCCGAGACATTGCGTGAAGATGCGTTCTTCTATGTCGATTCCGACGTCGCGTTTCTGCGCCCGTTTGATTGCGCAACGCTGTGGCACGGCAATGACTTGCGCCTGTTTCGTCGCGATAACGAACTCAAAGGCAATGTACCTGGCGACCAGCAGCTGTGGGCAGAAAATGCTGGAAAGCTGTTGGGGATTGCCGACAGCGAGATCACGTTTCATGGATATGTCGGCACACTCATCGCTTGGCGACGCGACCGGATACTTGGAATGTGCCGCCGGATGGAAGAAGTCAGCGGGCGACACTGGGTCGAAGCCATCGGCAAGTCGCGCCGCTTTTCCGAGTGTACAATCTACGGCCAATATGCGGAAGTAATATGCAGGCTCAATGGCCATTTCCTCGACACTCGTGATTTCTGCGAGGTCTTCTGGTTTGCGCCCGTTCCAACGTCTGAAGAGTTTGCCGCGCGTGTCAAGGCGTTGAAGCCGGAGCAGGTGGCCATTGGCGTCCAGTCATTTCTCGGCGCCGACATCAATTACGTTCGCACCCTCGTTTCCAAGGCAACTTTATAGGGTGTGACGCCGGTGGCGCATGGCCGAATAGGTCAGCAAAAGTGACGCTGCCCAGATCACGCCATATCCCCAGTTGAGTTCATAAAGCCATCCGCCATCAGCGCTGCCTCGCAGGAAAATGAACGACAGCAGCATCGCCTTGCAAGCGGCAAGCAACGCCAGATTAAACGCACGAAGCACTGTTTGGCGGCGGGCATAGAGAAGCTCGGCATGGTATTCGACAAGATTGCGGAAACCGGGAACCAACAGCACGGAGAACAGCATCCCGGTTACTGGCGCAATGGTCTTGCCTAGCGCAAACGGGAATATGTGCAGAAAGCCGGTAAGGGCGGCAATGCCAAGTGTCGATACAGCGAACAAACCGGTCTCCAGCCCGATGCGCCGTTTGAGCGAGTTCAACAAATCACCGCTGCGCATCAGCTTTTGCACCAGCATCATGTTGAATGTGCGGATCGGTATGGCTGTGAGGTCGACCAAACGCATGATTATGGCATAGACGCCGGCGGCCTCCGCGCCGCCAAGCGCCAGCACCAGCAGCTTGTCGAGTTCCGACTGCAAGTAAAACAGCATCTCGGCCGCCGCCACGGAAAGCGAGTCACCGAGATGGCGGCGATAGACCGGCAGCGCAAGACGGAACCGCGCGCGCGGCATGAAGAAGAGCACGCCGACAATCAGCGCCGCAAGATTTGCGGCACAATACCAGTATGCCCAATTGGCAACGGTTTTTGTGGCAAGAAGAGCAAATGCAACGGCTGCCATTGCACGGAACGCGCTTCCAAGAATGACCAGCAGCGAGGCTTTCCCAAACCGGTTCATGCCGTTGTTGGCAATGACAATCACCTCAAGTGAGCGCCACAGGAAGGCCTCCGTTACAACGATCGCCAGAAAAGTACCGACCGGGAGCGTCGCGGCGAAGAAGATGTGATGCGCCGCTAAAGCAGCCGCGAGAAAAACCGGTAGGGAGATGGTGGCAAACAACAGATAGCCAGCGCCATAGACACCTATGAGCCGAGGCTTCACTGTAGCGATCCTGTAAAGCGGCGACGTGAACCCAAACCCGACGATGCGGCTGAGCATGATTCCTGTAGCTGACGCGGTGGCAAACAGCCCGAAGTCGGCGACTGGCAGCGCATTGGCGAGCGCGACAAAGTAAAACAGCGATATGACCATGCGTCCGCCTGCGCCGGAAAGCGCCGCGCCATAATCACGCAATAGGGTCAGATTGCCCCGCATCACCTCAGCAATTTTGGTCACATTATCCCGTCCGTGAAACCGCACATTAGCCGCGATTGTTTAATGTCACGTTTGGGCGGCAGAAATTCCAATTGCCTCGGCAAATCAACCCTTTGTTTACCACGGCTCTTTAGGGTGCGTTAACAATGATGACGCTCCGTGCGACAGTATCAGGCAGGCCTTGATGTTTTTTGACGACGCCACTCAGCGCAAACCTGTCGGCAGGGTGCAATTGCGCCTCGCAACGGATATGGATGCGCGCAGTGGATCAGCGCTCAACATTCCCGGTCGCGAAAGTGAAGCTGTGCTCCGCCATCGTGCGGCAAGGCTACGCCGTGAACCTTCCGGACCTTCGCTGCTCGACCAGATTGACGCCATTAGCGCCCGGCAAACTGCCACTGAGCAAGAAGAGCGCGCGCGCGCCGAGGACAATGCCTTCGAGTTGCACGCAGCGGCTTCTCAAAATGAAAACCGTGACGAAGGAGCGGTTGTTCGCGACGCAAGGTCTCGCTCCCGCACCGAACGCATCAGTGATAATGAGCGATATCAAGCCGCTAGTTCTGTTGACAGATACGCCTCGTATTCCGCAGAAAAGGACGGTGCAGCACCGCTGATTGATCCGCGTTATGTGTTCCGCTCGGTACGTGATTGGCGCGCTTTGATCGCGGCAACCACCGTGCTTGGCGGCCTTGCAGGGCTATATGTGGCGATCAATACGCCCCACCTCTACTTTTCGTCTGCGACAGTGGTCATTGATCCGCGCAACTACAAGGTCATTGAGAATGATCTGAACCCTGATGTCTTTCTGTCCGAGGCAGCGCTTGCCATTGTTGATAGCCAAGTCAGCCTGATGCGCTCGCCCAAAGTGCTGGAAAAGGTGGCGTCCAAACTTAAGCTGGCCAATGACCCGGAATTTAATGGAACAAGTCAGGGTGCCTTGAGTAGCTTTTTGAATTTGCTCTCAACAAGCAAGGTTGAAGATTTTGACGGCAGTGCATTGGAGTATCTGACTGATCACATGTCGGCAGAGCGCAGTCCCAAGACATTTGTCGTCAATGTCGGTGCCTACAGCGAAGATCCGGAAAAGGCTGCATTGATCGCCAACACGATTGTTAACGTCTATTTGGATGAGCAGGCCGAAACCCGCTCAGACCTTGCCAAACGCACCTCAGGTGAACTTGGCTCAAGGCTCGAAAGCCTCAAGGCAAAGGTCGAAGACGCCGAGAGCAAGGTGGAAGCATACAGAACGCAGAATGACCTTTTTGGCGCGCAGGGGCGACTGATCGAGGACGAGGAAATCCTGCGCGTCAACGATCAATTAACCGCCGCGCGTTCCAACACAATCACGTTGAACTCGCGGGCACAGTCGGCAAAATCAGTGACGCCCGACGCCGTCGCATCGGGTGGACTGCCCGAAGAAGTGGCTTCTGCTGGACTGACAGCACTGCGCGCACAATATGTTGCTGCCAAACAAAATCGTGACGGATTGTCAGTCAAACTCGGTCCCATGCATCCAGATTTGCAACAGGCTGACAAGGCCATTGCGAGTCTTTCAGGTGCCATCAACGCCGAGATCAACCGCATCCGCCAGTCACTGCAGACCGACCTCAAGCGCGCAGTGGAAACGGAACAAAAACTCGCTGCCCGTCTGGCGCAGCTGAAGGTACAGCAGGGTGGCTCCGGTGAGGCGCAGGTTCAGTTGCGAGAGCTTGAACGCGAAGCGGTAACGGCGCGCACGGTCTATGAACAATATCTGCTGCGCGCCCGTGAGACCGGCGAGCAGGGCAACATCAACGCCAACAATGTGCAGAAAATCAGCGAAGCCCGCGCTGCCGATACGCCCGAGGGCGCATCGCGCAAACTCATCGTCGTGGCCGCAGCGATAGCAGGGTTTGTGGTCGGGCTTGGTCTGGCCATTGCCATCGGCATGGTCAACGCCCTGAAGGCAAGGTTTGCCCCCACAGAGGGCACGCCGTTGCCACCGGCCTCGACAAAACCACCTCGCGGCAGCGCGCGCCAGCGCATTGCCAAGGCGTTTTCAGGTGACATTAACGCCATTTCGGCTTGGAACACTCGTCCAATCACAGGTCAGCAACCGGCAATGAATGCACAGCCTGAACCTGAAGTGTTCGCACAGCCGCAGATGCAGCCTCAGTTGCCGCCGCATGCGGTAGTGCAAATACCCGTGGAGCAAATACCTGTGATGCAACAGCCTATGCTGCAACCCGCTCAAGCACATCCGTTTGCACCACAGCCGGTACAACAGCCTTTCGTTCATCCAATCAGCCAGCAATTTGCGATACCGCAAGTTTATCAATTCGCGCCGCATCCCATGATGCAGCAGGCCTTTGTTCAACCGCAACAAGCGCCACAATACGTTGCGCCACTGCAAATGCCGGGGTTTGCTCCTGCGCCAGGCGTGCAACACTATGCAATGCAGCCGGTTGTGCAGCAGCCCGTTATGCAGGGATATCCGCTCCAAGCCTATGCATACCAGTCCTTTGCGCCGCAACCCTTTGCGCCCCAAGCCCTCGCGCCGCAAGCCTATCCAGTTCAGCCTTATCCATATCCGGTGCAGCCGCCGCAGCAAATGATGCCCCCACCGCATTACGCTCAGCCCACGGCGCAGGATCCGATGCCCATACCGCCAAAACAAGTCACAGCGCCCGCACCACAGCCCCAAGCGATGCCTCACCCAGTACGGCCACATCCGGCCGACATCCAAAGCAGCATCAGCGATCTTCGGGCAGAGCTGCTGGATATCGCCCGCCGTCGCCGTTCTGCATGAGTAATTTGCTACGAAAGTCCCGCGTTCTCAAGATACGTTGAGAATACCGCTTGACCTTGGCCCATGTTGGAAATTACGCGCGTGAACGTCGCATTAAGGCAGGTCTTTTCAAAAGCTTTGCCGTTCAGTGCGCCAACCTCATTTCAAGCCGGAGTTTACCACCATGGCCACCTTGATCGACGGAAAAGCCGTTGCCGAAGATGTCATCTCAAAGGTCAAGGCGGCTTCGGCCAAATTGATTGCAGACACAGGCGTGACACCCGGTATTGCTGTGGTCATTGTCGGCGAAGACCCTGCAAGTCAGGTCTATGTCGCTTCCAAAAGCAGGAAAGCCAAAGATTGCCATTTCCATTCGGTGCAGCACTCACTCCCGGACACGACGTCTGAATCTGATCTGCTGACGCTGATCGGCAAACTCAACGCGGATGATGCGATCCACGGAATTCTCGTCCAGCTGCCGCTGCCAAAGCACATCGACACCGGCAAAGTCATTCAGGCAATCGCGCCGGACAAGGATGTGGACGGCTTTCATTTCATCAACGTCGGCAAACTTGGCGCGGGCGAAGTGGACTCCGCCTTCGTTCCATGCACGCCAGCAGGCTCGATGCTCTTGATCGAACGCGCGCGCGGACGTGATTTGTCCGGTCTGAATGCCGTGGTCGTCGGGCGCTCAAACATTGTTGGCAAACCGATGGCGAACCTGTTGTTGCTCGCCAACGCGACCGTGACAATCGCCCATTCCAAAACTGCCGATCTGCCGGGCCTCTGTCGCACGGCTGACATTCTTGTCGCCGCTGTCGGTCGTCCGGAAATGGTCAGAGGCGACTGGGTCAAGCCAGGCGCAACAGTCATTGACGTCGGCATCAACCGCATCGCAGCCCCGGAAAAGGGCGAGGGCAAAACGCGGTTGGTGGGTGATGTCGAATTTGTTGCGGCAGAGAAATCCGCAGGCGCGATTACGCCCGTTCCAGGAGGGGTCGGCCCGATGACCATCGCCATGTTGATGGCCAACACACTTGTCTCTGCATACCGTGTCGCGGGCAAAGCCGCTCCGCGCTTTTGAGTGTCTGATCGGCGCAGTGAAATTGTGAACGGATTCGGATAAGTCGTCGTCGCAACGCTTCCATGTCGTTTTTCTTGTTGGCGTGTCGAACGCGCAGGATTGCGAAAAGCCAATGATCCGCTAGAGATGGCCCATGTCCGACCCTTTCGGCGAAGGCCGCACCATATCATTCCTGCTTGTCGACAAGTTCGGCTTGTTCTCATTTGCCGCAGCAGTTGACGCGATGCGAATTGCCAA
>JANMQE010000522.1:0-1569 GCA_031370195.1 Phyllobacteriaceae bacterium | reverse complement strand
CAAACCCGCCAACAGTGTCCATTGGCACAAAGAGATTTTTGGTTGGCTTGCAACCTATTGCAAAAGCGGTGGCGAGTAGCTTATGAACAACGATGGTCATCGCGGAGTTTCTCTGCACACCAAGATCTTGATCGCCTTGATAACCGGGGCCGCAATTGGCTCACTTGTCAATTTATTGACGAAAGGGACAGAGGCAGTATGGCTTGAGAACGCCATTACGTATGTCTTCAATCCCATCGGACAAGTTTTCTTGGCGATGCTCTTCATGACCGTAATTCCGTTGGTCTTCTCATCGCTCGCGTTGGGGGTCGCACAACTCGGTGGCGGAAAAGACTTAGGGCGGATTGGTCTGAAAACCTTTGCGTTCTTTTTGATCACGATGACCATGGCGGTCATCATCGGTTTGTGCTTAGTCAACACGGTTAAACCGGGAGAAGCCCTTTCCGAGGAAACCAGGACTTCCTTGATGGAAAAGTTTGGCGACAAAGCTAATGAGAAAACCAGCCAATCCACCAGCTTTGGCGTTCAGACGTTTACCAACATCGTACCTCGCAATCCATTGAAATCGCTGGTTGAGATGGACATGCTTGCCGTTATTTGCTTTTCGCTGCTTATTGGCGTTGCCATCACGAAGCTCTCGTTTGAAAAATCGACGTTGATGAAATCGTTTCTTGAGAGCGTCAACGATTTGATGATCGTCATCATAGGCTGGGCGATGAAGCTGGCCCCTTTCGGCGTCTTTTCCTTGATCTTTTCGATTACGGCCCGCTTTGGATACGAGCTGTTGCAAACGTTGGGCTGGTATGTCGCCGTGGTGCTTGTCGGATTAGCGATACAAATGTTTTTGGTCATGCCGATCTTGTTGATTACCTTGGCGAGGTACAGTCCGCTCAAGTTCTTTACAAAAGTTCGACCGGTCATGATCACTGCCTTCTCGACCAGCTCGAGCAGCGCGACCTTGCCGACCTCGATCAAAATCGCCGAAGAAGAGCTGGGCGTTCCACCTTCGATCGCTGGATTTGTGCTCCCCCTAGGCGCCACCATGAATATGAACGGAACGGCGTTATTCGAGGGAGTAACGGTCGTATTCTTGGCCCAGGTTTTTGGAATCCATCTTTCTTTCGGCGAACAAACCATTGTCGTCATCCTCTCGGTGCTGACAGCCGTCGGTGCGGCTGGCGTGCCCGGCGGGTCGCTTCCTCTGCTGGCACTGGTTCTCAATACGGTGCACGTACCAAGTGAGGGTATTGCACTCATTCTCGGCGTGGATCGAATCCTCGACATGTGCCGAACGACGTTAAATGCAACCGCGGATGTTGTCGTGGCGCTGTTCATCGCTAGATCAGAAGGTGTGCTTGTGGAATCGATTGACCAGTCGCCAACTTAAATCCGTCGCGGCGTATCTTCGGAAGCCGATTGGCAGAACGATGGGGGCAGAATGATAAATGCTTTTTGTGTTTTTCATCATTCTGCCACCATCATCCTGCCATTTTTCCGATGAGGACGGCCCTTCGGAGCGCTTTTCCGAATGGCAGATTCATACCAATCACAACCCGAAACGTAAGTGAG
>JANMQE010000519.1:0-23367 GCA_031370195.1 Phyllobacteriaceae bacterium | reverse complement strand
TAAATTCAGGCGCAATGTGCTTTAACTTGATCTGGCGCGTTACCACTTGAGCCGCTTGCATCACCGGAGCACGACATTGAGCCAGCAAAACGCCGACACAGGCCCCACACCTGAACCCAAGTCCAAGCCGCCGCTGAGGATTTTCGGTCGGGAATTGCATCTGCCACGCTCCCGCAGCGCGCGGATTGCGATCGGCGTTGCGCTGATTTTCTTTGGCATTTTGGGGTTTTTGCCGATCCTCGGCTTTTGGATGATTCCACTTGGCCTTTTGGTTTTGAGCGGAGAATTCAGCGCCGTGCGCAAACTTCGCCGCCGGTTGGAGGTCTGGTGGGGCAGGCGCAAGAACAAGCCGCCTCAACGATGATGAAATAATCACGTTCCCGTTATCGACTGCGCTTGCCGCGTTGGAAACCCTCTGTTAACAGGTCGCGGATTATTCGCGGGAAGCGAAATGGCCTCGTGGCGGAGTGGTTACGCAGAGGACTGCAAATCCTTGCACCCCGGTTCGATTCCGGGCGAGGCCTCCAACTTCTTCCCGCAATAGTGCGTCAGGCCCGTTGGCTTGCCGTGTCGTCTGGTCGAAATCGGGGAACAAGCCATGCCGCATGCTGACTTCGACGCGCTCCGTATCAAGATGGTCGATGGCCAGCTGCGCACGACCGATGTCACCAGCCACCCGGTTCTGGACGCGTTTCTTGCCGTGCCACGCGAAGACTTTGTTCCAGAAGCCAAGAAGGACATGGCCTATCTCGATACCGATATCGCGCTCGGCAATGGCCGCTACCTAATGGAGCCGTCGCCGCTGGCCAAACTGATCCAGCTTGCCGAAATCAAATCAACCGACAGCGTTCTCGATATCGGCTGCGCCACCGGCTATGGCGCGGTCATTCTCAGCCACATTGCTGCCAAGGTCGTTGCTGTCGAAGAAGACGCCGCGCTGTTGGATAGTGCCAGGATGCATTCCGCCGCCAACATTGAATACAACGCAGGTTCTCTTTCTGCCGGTGCCGCGTCCAAAGGTCCTTTCAACGTCATCCTCGTCGAAGGCGCGGTCGATTCGGTTCCGGCAACGCTTTTTGCCCAACTTGCCGATGGCGGACGTTTGGTCGCAGTGGAAGGTGAGGGCCTGTCCGCCGTCGCCAGTGTTCACGTCAAATCAGGCAAAACCGTCTCTGCACGCCGCGGTTTCAACCTGTCGGTCAAACCGCTGCCGGGTTTCCGCGCCGCGCCCGCGTTCGCGCTTTGACGTTTTGCTGTCAGCAGCTTTCTTTAATTAACAAAGTGTAACCCATCTGCCCTAGACTTGAGCAACATGTTCCGGCTATTTGTGCCTTGCAACATGCAAACTGATTGCCCAACTGGCAATGAGAGAGGCAATTTTTTTGCTTTATAAGAGCCGTGTGTGTCGAGGGGTTGAGCAGTGTCTGTATTCCGAACGCGTGTTTCTGCAGCGTTGATGGCCGCAACCGTCCTTGTTTCCATGTCGGGCAATGCCCTGGGAGAAACCCTGCAGGGCGCGTTGGCGAAAGCCTACAACAACAATTCGAGCCTGAATTCGGCGCGCGCTGGTGTTCGCGTAACGGACGAAGGCGTGGCAATCGCCAAATCCGGCTACCGCCCGACAATTGCCGGCAACGTCAACGGGTCCTATGTGTCGTCCGCCGGCACGTCGCTTTCAACCGGCTCGTTCGGCATCACCATCAACCAGACGCTGTTCGACGGTTTCCGCACAAAAAACGGAATCAAGTCGGCTGAGTCGCAGGTGTTCGCCGCGCGCGAAAGTTTGCGCAACACGGAACAGAACATCCTGTTTGACGCCGTCTCCGCCTACATGGACGTGATCCGCGACCGCAAGATTGCCGCGCTGCGCAAGCAGAATGTGGCGTTTCTGCTTGAACAGGTCCGCTCCGCCAATGCCCGGTTTGAAGTAGGCGAAGGCACGCGCACGGACGTCGCACAGGCTGATGCCGGCCGCGCCGGAGCCATTGCCCAGTTGAACGCTGCCGAAGCACAGGCCAAGTCCAGCGCCGCCGTTTACCGGCAGGTGATCGGCGACAACCCGAAGGATCTGAAAGCGGGCGCTCCGGCTTCAAAGCTCCTGCCACGTTCGCTTGATGCGGCATTGGCAGAATCGGCGGGCAATCACCCGGCCATCAAGGCCAGCGAGTTTGCAGTCGACGCCTCCGGGTTTGGCGTAAAGGTCGCGGAAGGCGCATTGCTGCCGTCACTTGGCGTCGAGGCCGGCGTCAGCCGCAACACAAGCCAGTTTGGCGGCGGCGACAATTTCCGTGACGATACATCCAACCGCGCATCGGTCGGTTTTGCGCTGAATGTGCCGATTTACCAGGGCGGCAAGGTTGCAGCGACCGTGCGCCAGCAGAAGGAACGGCTTGGCCAGGCGCGCATTGACGTTGATGTCGCGCGCGACAGTGTCCGCGCGGCGGTCACCTCGGCTTGGACCCAGATGGAAGCCTCCCGCGTTGCCGTCTCCGCCAACAAACAGGTCGTCGCAGCAGCGCAACTGGCGCTTGACGGCGTGGTCGAAGAGCGCAAGGTCGGCCAGCGCACCACGCTCGATGTGTTGAACGCCCAGAGCGATGTGGTCACCGCCCAGCTCAATCTGGTTGGTGCCGAGCGCGATGTTGTGGTGGCCAGCTATGCCGTTTTGTCCGCCACCGGTCGCCTGACCGTTTCGCGCCTCGGCCTTGGGGTCAAAGTGCAGAAGCCCGAAGAGCATTACGAGGCGGTCAAGGACAAGTGGTTCGGCCTGCGCACCCCTGACGGGCGGTGATCGTTCTAAACTGTTGACGGTTTGATTCATTGCAAACGGCGGGATTCTCTCCCGCCGTTGTTCGTTCTATTGTGGCTCATGATTCGGGCGTCAGCTTCGAATTGATTTTCTTGAAGCATCAAAAAGAAAACGATCATGACACAGGCACAAACCGTCTCCCGCGAACCGACCATGGAAGAGATTCTGGCCTCGATCCGCCGGATCATCGAGGACGGCAAAGATGACGAAGCAGGCGGGGCGGAAGCCGCGCCGGTGGCCGCTGTGGCCGACATCGCCGAATTTTCACGCGAGTTTCAGGAGGCCGACGTGTTTGCCAAACCCGTGCAGGATGCGTTCTTGCAGAACCAGAAACCGCAGACCGGATCCCAATCTGTGGAGACGAAATCCGCGCCGGTGCGCTTCCCGACCTTCGATGACATGGTCGCCGACAGAAACGCCGCCATCGCCGCGCCGGAATCAGCGGCCATCGTCAACGTGCCGACGCCAGTGAGCGATCTGCGCCCGATCATCTCCGAAGCCGCCAGCCGCCAGGTCGCCAAATCCTTCGAGCATCTGACCGTCGCCCTTCACGAGGAGCGCAACACATCGGTTGCCCAGATGACCGAAGAAATGGTTCGCCCAATGCTGCAAGACTGGCTCGACAACAATCTGCCCACGCTGGTGGAACGTCTGGTGCGCGAAGAGATCGAACGGGTATCACGCGGCACGCGCTGAATTTGGGTTGCGTCAAGGCGACAGTGCGCCAGTCTCCAAAACCCGGTTCGTGCCCGCCCTCCCGCCCCAAACTTCGTCATCGCCGGGACAAGCCCACGGCTGTCCGGCACGGTTTTTGGCTCATAATGTGAACTCCAGCTGCGGTGAGATTATCGGCGTTTGCGTTCGTCGTTGCATTCTTTTCACGAGGGTTGTGAGGTCGATGCGCTGGAACAGCGCCATGCGCAGGTCGGTGAAGAATCTTGACGTTGTTTTCGTGGTTTTTGCGGCAATGTGCAGCAGTTTGAGCAGTAGATAGGTGATGATGGCGGCAATGATTTGCAGTCTGACGGCATTTTCGGTTCGCCCATGAAAATGGTGTATTTTCAGGTTCTGCTTGATCCAGCGGAAGAACAGCTTGATCTGCCAGCGGGTTTTGTACAGGCTGGCGATCTCGTCAGCGCTGCTTTCCAGATCATTGGTGAACAGGCGGAGCGGCTTGCCGGTTTCAATGACGACATCGACGATTCTCCCCGGCTTTGAAAAGGGGTTCCTGCGGTTCCAGGCCAGACGTTGCGGCAGTTTGACGATGGCATCCCGCGTGACGGCATGCGTTTGTTTGATGACGCGCCTTTCCTCTATCAGGGCAACAGGGGTGTTTTTCTTCAATCGTGTGACAAAACGGCACTGTTTCTGGTCAAGCTGCGCCCAGAAGCCGAAATCATAATGGCCAAGGTCAAACACACAGGTGGCCCCGGCCTCGACCGGCATCAGCGTTTTGGCGACAATGATGTCGTTGATATTGGCATGGGTGAGCTCATAGAAAACCGGAAGCTGCGCTTCCGGATCATAGACGACATGGACCTTGGCGGCGATTTTGCCACTCTGGAAATGCGCCCAGTCCTGCGCGCCACGGCCTTCAACATGCGCCGCTGGGTCAAGCTGACGTCACAGCTCAAGGCACAGCTGCGTCCAAAATCGGCCAAAGCAGTCAAATCCTAACAAGATCGGACCAAAAGCCAACCGTTCAAGCGGCACAAACCCAAGCCCCATCGCCGCCAAACCCACAAACGCGCCGCAAATACCAATTTACGCTACGGCCCCTTTGAGGGAGAGATGTCCGACAAAACAGATAGGGGTGCCCCAGAAACGCGCAGCAAAGCTGGTTCGCCATTGGTCGCAAGGGCCACGTCCTGCACTCACTTTGTACACCACCGGGGCACCCCTCTCTGTCGGCATTTGCCGAAATCTCTCCCCCAAGGGAGATGTCACCGGGAGCCTAGATTTGCTGGAGTTGAGTGCACTGTTTCCGCAATCTTGCAGTTCAAACGCCCAGAATGCAAAGGGCCCGGACAATGCCGGGCCTTTCGCGACTGTAACTGCGAAACTTACCGCTTCGAGAACTGGAAGCTGCGGCGCGCCTTGGCCTTGCCGTACTTCTTGCGTTCGACGACGCGCGAGTCGCGGGTCAGGAAGCCGCCCTTTTTGAGCGCGGCGCGCAGGGCCGGCTCGTAGTAGGTGAGGGCTTTGGAGACGCCGTGGCGCACGGCACCGGCCTGGCCGGACAGACCGCCGCCAGCGACAGTGGCGTGGATGTCGAACTGGCCGGAACGGTTGGTCAGGACGATTGGCTGGAGCAGGAGCATCTGCAGCACTGGACGGGCAAAATACTGGGCGTATTCCTTGCCGTTGACGATGATCTTGCCAGTGCCCGGCTTGACCCAAACGCGGGCGACCGCGTTTTTGCGCTTGCCGGTGGCATAGGCGCGGCCCTGCGCATCGAGCTTCTGGACGTGGACCGGCGCGGCCTGTGTGGACGGGACGACTGTGCCGAGCGCTGCGAGTGAGGAAAGGTCAGCCATCTTTAAGCCTTCTTGTTCTTGGTGTTGAGGGAGCCAACGTCAAATACCGCAGGCTGCTGGGCTTCGTGCGGATGGTTGATGCCCGCATAAACCTTGAGGTTTTTCATCTGGCGGCGGCCAAGGGGCCCGCGCGGGATCATCCGCTCGATTGCCTTTTCCAGCACGCGCTCGGGGAAACGGCCATCGAGGATCTGCGCCATTGAGCGCTCCTTGATGCCGCCGATCCAGCCAGTGTGCCAGTAGAAAATCTTGTCTTCGCGTTTCTTGCCGGTGAACACGACCTTCTCTGCATTGATGATGATGACATTGTCACCGTCATCGACATGCGGGGTGAAGGTCGGCTTGTGCTTGCCGCGCAGACGGTTGGCGACGATGGAGGCGAGGCGGCCGACGACGAGCCCTTCGGCGTCGATCAGGATCCACTTCTTCACCACATCAGCCGGCTTTTGGGTAAAAGTAGCCATTGGAGTTTCCTTAGAATTATCCGCATTTCAAACGCGGCGTTTTTTGTTGCTTGTGTTGACAGCGCAAGGCGATCAACCAACCCGGATTTCAGGTTGTGGGGTCGATACGCGAGGGAAGGGGCGAAGTCAACCTGAGTGACTTCGGTGCTGGTCAGAAAATGGCAATGAAAACAATGGAATATGTGTGGGGTAATATTTTACCGTAAAAATCACGCCTGTTCATGCTTGGTGTCGCGCGACGGCGGAATGGAATAGGTTGCGGTGGCGTGCGCGACCATGATGTCATCATCCGCGCCGACGATGGCGATTTCGGTGACGGCGAGGCGGCGGCCGAGCTTCAGGATGGTCGCGTGCGCGTCAAGAGCTTCGGGCGCGGGCTTTTGCAGGAAGTTGATGTTCATGTTGGTGGTGACGGTCATGGCCGCCGGGCCGACATGGGCAAGGATCGCCATGTAGGCGGCGACATCCGCGAGCGCGAACATCGACGGCCCGGACACCGTGCCGCCGTGGCGCAGGTGGCTGACGTCGGGTTTGAGCCGCAGTGTCGCGCCGGACGGGCGGATGTCCATCACCTGAAACGGCGAATTGTCATAGAATGCTTGCGGGAATGTGGCACGGAGCAGGGTCTCGACCTCGTCGCGCGTCATCACCGGCGTCATTTTTTGCGTCATGCTTGGGTTCCGGATATCATTTCAGATTGCAGCCATGGCATGGCTGCGTGTTGAAAGGCAATGATGATGAGGTTTGGCGCGGTTGCCTTGGTGGTTGTCTCGCTGGCCACGCTTTCAAATGCATCGGCAGGCAATGAGGCCGCTCAGCTCAAAGACACCGAGATTGCGGCGTTCATCGCGGTTTGGCCGGGCACTGCAAAGGCGCTTGCGGCGGTTGATCCGGAATTTGATCCCGCCCTGACGAACGCGCTTTCCAGCCAGCTCGAAGAAATGGCGGCTGGCGATTCAAAAGACTCCAAGCTTGACGCGGCTGTGTTGCCGGCAAGGTTTGGAGATTTCGAGACCTTCGCGGCACTTACAAGCCTGATATTGACCGCCGCCCCGTGGGCCAAAGACGCGCCGGACAACGCAGATCTGGCAGCCGCGATCAGCGCAGTCGAGGCGGACACCGTCCGTATAGCTGATGAAAAGGTGGAACTGATTGCTGCGTTGAAGAAGGCTTACGAAACAGCACTGGCGCGCAAACCTCCGGATGCGGATATCGCCGTTGTCATGCCTTTTGTCAGCGCTATCGAGAAAGCCATTGCTGTTGACGAATGACTATCTGGCTGCTACTTGTTTGGGACAAAGGATGAACAAATCTTGGCTCTGAAACCGACACTCTCGCTGGTAACTCTCGGCGTCTCCGATCTTGAACGCGCGAAGAAATTCTACACTGACCTTGGCTGGACGCCAGCGCCGGTGCCAGCCGAAGGCGTGGCATTCTTCGAGCTGGACGGCATCATGCTATCGCTGTTTCCGCGTGCGGAGCTGGCCAAGGATGCTGGCGTCAAAAACAGCAAGCCGGGCTTTTCAGGGATATCGCTGGCACACAATGTTGGCTCTGAAGAGGACGCTGATAAAGCGTTTGCGCATGCGCTTGAATGCGGGGCGAAGCTGATAAAGCCGATGCAGAAAGTGTTCTGGGGTGGATATTCCGGCTATTTTGCCGATCCGGACGGGCATTTGTGGGAAGTGGCGCACAATCCGTTTGCGCGGTTTGATGCAAATGGCGTGATGAGGATGACATGATGAACCACGACACCTATCCAAGCGGCTACACACAAGACTGGCTCACCAAGGTGAAAACCATCGCCGTCGTCGGCGCGTCGCCCAATGCGGCGCGGCCAAGCTTTGGGGTGATGCAGCTGTTGATTTCGCGCGGTTATGAGGTGACGCCGGTGAACCCGGGGCAGGCGGGCAGGGACCTACTTGGCCGCACCGTTGCTTCGGCGCTGGCCGACTTGCCCGGTCCAGTGGACATGATTGACGTTTTCCGAGCCTCGGACGCGATACCGGCGCTGGCCGATGAAATTCTTGCGCTGCCATGGAAGCCGAAATTGGTGTGGCTGCAACTTGCCATCCGCAATGACGAGGCGGCGGCGAAGCTGGAAGCCGCGGGGATTGCAGTGATCATGGATCGCTGCCCGGCCATTGAACTGGGGCATTGACTTAGTGGCAAACTTCGTCAGTGCGTCTGTTCCGCCGCTTTCGCCGACAGTCTGCCGAGCATCGCCAAAGTTTCCGGGTCAATCGACCCGTCGGCGCGCGTTTCCCAGGCTTGGTAGACCGCCCAGATGGCGGCGTTGACCAAGCCGCGGTCGCCGGAATATTCAGCCAGCCGGACCAGCTTCAACAGATTGCCTTCGAGATTGTCATCTGGCGTTGTCCCGGCAAGGCCGGGGATGTCGGTCACTCTTGCTCTCATGACGCATACTCACAATGTCGGAAGGTCCAGTCTGCAAGAAGCCATTGAACCGGTGCACTGGCCAAAAGGATAGTCAGTGCCGTTTTCTGAAGCGAAAGCCCTCCGGCGGAACTTTGTGCCAACAACTGCGTACCGTTTGGCAAATGCACCCCTTTCCTTGGCGCGCGCGGTTTGAAATAGTGCTGCCAACCAGATGGAGGAAAACATGGCCAAGCGCACACCCGGAATTGAAACCCTTGCCGTACATGCAGGTGCAAAGCCCGACCCGACGACCGGCGCACGGGCAACGCCCATTTATCAGACCACGGCCTATCAGTTCAACGATGTTGACCATGCCGCAGCCCTGTTTGGCTTGCAGGCATTCGGCAACATTTACACGCGCATCATGAACCCGACGCAGGCAGTGCTTGAGGAGCGTGTTGCCGCGCTTGAAGGTGGAACTGCGGCTCTGGCTGTGGCTTCCGGTCATGCCGCCCAGATGCTCGTGTTCCACACACTGATGCAGCCGGGCGACGAGTTTGTTGCCTCGCGCAAGCTCTATGGCGGGTCAATCAACCAGTTTGGCAACTCGTTCAAGTCATTCAACTGGAACGTCAAATGGGCGGAAGACAATGATGCCGCCGCGTTTGAGGCCGCGATCACGCCGAAGACGCGGGCGGTCTTCATCGAGAGCCTTGCCAATCCCGGCGGCATTGTAATGGACATTCAGGCAATTGCGGACGTTGCGCACAAGCACGGCCTGCCTCTGATCGTCGACAACACGATGGCAACGCCATTCCTCATTCGCCCGATCGAGCACGGCGCGGACATCATCATCCATTCGCTGACTAAGTTCATGGGTGGCCACGGCAATTCCATGGGCGGCATCATTGTTGACGGCGGCACGTTTGACTGGTCGAAATCCGGCAATTACCCGATGTTGTCGCAGCCGCGCCCGGAATATGCTGGCGTCGAACTGCACAAGACTTTCGGCAACTTCGCATTTGCGATTGCCTGCCGCGTGCTGGGCCTTCGGGATCTGGGACCGGCCATCTCGCCGTTCAACGCGTTTCAAATCCTGACCGGCATCGAAACGCTGCCGCTGCGCATGGAACGGCACTGCGAAAATGCGCTGAAGGTCGCCAAATGGCTCAAGAAACAGCCCTCCGTATCGTGGGTATCCTATGCAGGGCTGGAGGACGATGAATATCACGCCCTACAGCAGAAATATTCGCCGAAGGGCGCAGGCGCCGTGTTCACCTTCGGCCTGAAAGGCGGCTACGAGGCGGGCGTCAAGCTGGTGTCGGCGCTGGAACTGTTCAGCCATGTCGCCAACATCGGCGACACCCGCTCGCTGGTCATCCACCCGGCATCGACGACCCACAAGCAACTGACCGACGCGCAGAAGACTGCCGCCGGAGCAGGGCCGGATGTGGTGCGGCTGTCGGTCGGGATTGAGAGTGTCGCGGACATTATTGGTGATCTCGAGCAGGCGCTGGCGAAGGCTGGCACCTGACCGAAAATTCTACCGCGGCGGCCAACTGGCGCGACTTTCTGCGCTTCCGGTGCTCACGTACTTTCTGCCCCAAACTTAAGCGGCAAGCCGCTGGCGGGGCCCCAGAAGTACGCTCCGCTCCGGTTCTCGAAAGCCACGCTATTTGACTCGCCGCAGCGAATTTTGGCTCTGACGCCAGAACCTTGCGTGCTTTCAAATATATTTCTTAAGCCGCCTGCTGCTCGCGAACAAACTTTTCGGCTTCGACAGTCACAATCTGTGCCTTGGCGATGAATCTCGGCATGCCTTCGTAGGGGTGGAACTCGAGGAACGGCGCGTCGACGAGTAGCACGCTTTCAAGCCGCCCCGACGTGCCGACGATCAGCTCGCCCTTGTGGACCGAGCCATCAACCATGACGATGGTCACTTTCGCGCGCTTGGTTTCATTGCCGGCCATTGGGGCGTTCCTTCATGTCAAATGGTTTGTTGGGGTCAGCGTTAGCAGCAACAGGTTGACCGCAAGTGAAGGAAGCGTGTTGATGGTGGAAATCGAAACAGGACGAAAGCCATGAGTATCGAGCATTATGTCGCGGTTGCACCTCAAGCGGCAGTATTAGAGGTCAGCCGCCCTGATCCCGTTAAAGTGCTGACGGGCGATCCGGTGCACACGACGTGGAATATCGAGGAGCGCGACGGGCTCTACTGCGGCATATGGCAATCAACGCCTGGCAAATGGCGGATTTCTTATGACGAATGGGAGTATTGCCGCATTTTGTCGGGGTTATCGGTGGTGACTGAAGACGGCAAGCCGCCGGTGACGGTGCGCGAAGGCGACAGTTTCATCTTGCGGCCCGGCTTCAAGGGGACGTGGGACGTGATTGAAACGACCCGCAAAGACTATGTGATCAGGCTTTGATCACCATTCCACGATCAAATTTTCCAGCCCATGGAAATGATAACTGTCGCGGTAGCGCGGTGGTTCGGATAGTTGCAACCGGGGCAGGCGCTCGAACAGCACTTTCAGGCTGACCTGCATTTCAAGGCGCGCCAAGGGTGCGCCGATGCAGAAATGGATGCCTGCGCCGAAGGAGACATTTTTCTGGTCAGTGCGACCGGGATTGAACAATTCTGGTCTGTCGAACGCCGCCGGGTCGCGGTTGGCGGCACCGAGCAACAGCGCAATCTGTTCGCCGGGTTTCAAGATGAGGCCGCCGAGGACTTCGGTCTCGCGGTATGCAAAGCGGGTAAACATGTGCAGCGGTGCGTCGAAGCGCACGCATTCTTCGACCGTCGCTGCGCTTGCACTGTCGTTATCGAACAAATGTCTCAGATCCTGACCAGACTGGAGCAAGGTCTTCACCGCATTGCCGCTCTGGTGGACCGTGGCCTCGTGCCCGGCATTCAGCAGCAGGATGGCAGTAGATACCAACTCGTCTTCAGTGAGCTTTTCGCCATCAGCGCCGGCCTTTGCCAGCAGCGTCAGGAGATCATCCTTGTCGGTTCCCACCCTTGAGCGACTTTCCATGCGGATGAAATCTGCAAATTCACGCGCGGACTTCGCCGCTTGCAGCTCGTCCTCACGGGTGCGGCCGTGCATGTACATCGCGACCATGTCATGCGACCAGGAGACCAACTGCGCGCCCATCGCATGGTCGATTCCAAGCATGTCGGCAATGATCATCAGCGGAATGGGCGTTGCGTATTCGGGCAGGAGATCAGTCTGTTTCTGCCCTTCAAATGTGTCAATGAGCAGATGCGACAATTGTTCGATGCGCGGGCGCAGGCGCTCGACTTGCCGCGAGACGAAGGCGCGGTTGACGAGCGTGCGCAGACGCGTGTGCACCGGCGGCTCGCGTTCCAGCAGAGAATGCGCTTCCACCGCATCAAAGTCTGCCACATGCGAGCGGGCACCGGAGCCTTGCGGGGCGGGCGCGCCATCCGGATTCTCGCGCCCGAACGCCCGGTCGCGCAACAGACGGTTTACATCGTCAAATCCGGCGAAGCTCCATTTGCCGAATTCCTCCCAATAGAACACCGGGCAATGGGCGTGCAAAAACGCGTATGCGGGGTAAGGATTCTGGAAGAATGCCGGATCGTGCGGGTCAATGCTGACGCGGCGCGATGCGGGGTCAAAAGCAAGGTAATCGGGGCGTGATGTCATGCAGCGAATTTGGCCAGTGGCGAGAATTTCCGCAACGCCTGTTGCAGCTAATCAATGTCTTTTGCGTTATGACGCGCATTTACCCTGTATTCAATCTCGTGCGATGGAATGAACGCAAACCGATTCCATCACTTGAACTGCCATGCGGGTCGGCCCTATTTAGCAAATAGAATGCATTTGCCTGATTCCCCGCGGCCTTACGCGGCAAACAGCCCGCCGGGCCGGAGACCAAGATGAGAAATCCAGTCGAAACCGCAATGAACCTCGTGCCGATGGTCGTCGAGCAAACCAACCGCGGCGAACGGGCTTACGACATATTTTCACGCTTGTTGAAGGAACGCATCATCTTCATCACCGGCCCGATCGAAGACGGAATGGCAACGCTTGTCTGCGCGCAGCTTTTGTTTCTTGAAGCTGAAAACCCGAAAAAAGAGATCAACCTATACATCAATTCACCCGGTGGCGTGGTGACCTCCGGCATGGCGATTTATGACACGATGCAGTTCATAAAGCCCGCAGTATCAACACTTTGCTTCGGCCAGGCGGCGTCGATGGGTTCGCTCTTGCTGGCTGCCGGCCACAAGGACATGCGTTTTGCGCTGCCGAACGCCCGTGTAATGGTGCATCAGCCGTCCGGTGGTGCGCAGGGTCAGGCGACGGACATTCTCATCCAGGCGCGAGAGATCGAGAACATGAAGCGCCGGCTCAATGAGATATACGTGCATCACACCGGACGCTCGTATGAAGAGATCGAAAATGCGCTTGACCGCGATAACTTCATGACCGCCCAGACCGCCAAGGACTTTGGCCTGATCGACAAGGTGATCGAATCGCGTGAACAGGCTGCTTGAATTCAGCTTGTCATTTGCGCCGGATGATACAATTAGCCGATGAGCCGACTTTTCGTTGTTAAGCCTATATTGAGTTTCATGGGTTTGACTGGACGAATCAGCGTGTTGCGTACAGATCGTCGGCTTGGCGGCTGATTGTGGGGCAGAGAATATCTGCATGAAACTTGTGTGACCCGTGCGGGGACGGTATACCGGTCTTGAACCGGCAACGGTCAAGGTGGCCTTGAAGGGGGCGCCGCACTGAAAGGGAAGTCGAATGAGCAAGGTCAACAGCGGCGGCGATTCAAAGAATACGCTCTACTGTTCATTCTGCGGCAAAAGCCAGCATGAAGTGCGCAAACTGATCGCAGGTCCAACCGTATTCATCTGTGATGAATGCGTGGAGCTGTGCATGGACATCATACGCGAAGAGAACAAGACCTCGATGGTCAAGTCGCGCGAAGGCGTCCCAACGCCGCAGGAAATCATCAAGGTTCTCGATGATTACGTGATTGGCCAACGCCACGCCAAGAAGGTGCTTTCGGTCGCGGTTCACAATCATTACAAGCGTCTTGCCCATGCGCAGAAGAACGCTGACGTCGAATTGGCCAAGTCGAACATTCTGCTGATCGGACCGACGGGTTGCGGCAAGACACTTCTCGCACAGACATTGGCCCGCATTATCGATGTGCCGTTCACTATGGCCGATGCAACGACGTTGACTGAAGCTGGCTACGTCGGCGAAGACGTTGAAAACATCATCTTGAAATTGCTCCAGTCTGCTGATTACAATGTCGAGCGGGCACAGCGCGGCATCGTCTACATCGACGAAATCGACAAAATTTCGCGCAAGTCCGACAATCCTTCGATCACGCGAGATGTTTCGGGCGAGGGCGTGCAGCAGGCGCTGTTGAAGATCATGGAAGGCACCGTTGCCTCCGTGCCGCCGCAAGGCGGGCGCAAGCACCCGCAGCAGGAATTCCTGCAAGTCGATACCGCCAACATCCTGTTCATTTGCGGCGGCGCGTTTGCCGGGCTTGACAAGATTATCTCGGATCGCGGTCGCAAGACCTCGATTGGGTTTAGCGCTCTCGTTTCTTCGCCTGAAGACCGCCGTTCGGGCGAATTGTTCCGTATGGTCGAGCCGGAAGATCTGTTGCGGTTCGGCCTGATCCCGGAATTTGTCGGCCGTCTGCCGATCCTGGCGACACTGGAAGACCTGGATGAACCGGCTTTGATCACGATTCTGGTTGAGCCGAAGAACGCGCTGGTGAAGCAGTATCAGCGTTTGTTCGAGATGGAGAATGTCGATTTGACATTCCACGAGGGTGCGCTGTCGGCGATTGCCAAGCGGGCGATTGAGCGCAAGACCGGTGCACGCGGGCTTCGCTCGATTATGGAAGGTATTCTGCTCGACACGATGTTTGACTTGCCGACGCTGGAAGGCGTGACAGAAGTGGTCATTTCGGAAGAAGTTGTGTCTGGCAATGCCCGTCCATTGTACATCTATGCCGAACGCAAAGATGAAAAAGCCTCTGCAAGTGCTTGAGCAGACTGGCGAGTGAGATGACGAAAGCGCGGACAATATCCGCGCTTTTTCCCGTTTCAGGCTTTGCTGTTGCAACTGGTCGCAAGGCCGCCCAAAATGTCTGTGATTCCGGCTTGAACTGGGAATGGTGCCACTCCAATTAGGGTAAGTCGGCTTTGCGGCCCCGGCCAATCGTGGCGGCGCGGCAAAGGCTGGTCCGGCGCAAGCTGGAGAAGGGAAACAAAATGACTGCTTCCAAGAGAACGATCGGCAAAAGCGGGGACGGGCTGCACGCAGTTCTGCCTTTGCGCGATATTGTTGTCTTTCCGAACATGATCGTTCCGCTGTTTGTCGGCCGCGAAAAGTCGATCAAGGCGCTTGAGGATGTGATGGGGTCCGACAAGCAAATCATGCTTGTGACCCAAATGAATGCAACGGACGATGATCCCTCGCCAGCCGCAATCTTTACAGTCGGCACGCTCGCCAATGTTCTCCAGCTCTTGAAGCTGCCGGATGGTACGGTGAAGGTGCTGGTTGAAGGCATGGCACGCGCGGAAATCACGGCATTCTCTGATCGTGGAGAGTTTCACGAGGCGCACGTCACAGTGCTATCCGAACCGGTTGAAGACCGCGTGGAAACCGAGGCGCTCGCCCGTTCCGTGGTAGCCGACTTTGAAAATTATGTGAAGCTGAACAAAAAGGTTTCACCGGAAGTCGTCGCTGCGACCGCGCAGATTGAGGACTATTCCAAGCTCGCAGACACGGTTGCGTCGCATCTTGCGATCAAGATCCCTGAAAAGCAGGAGATGCTGGCCATGCTCTCCGTCAAGGGACGGCTGGAGAAGGCCATGGGCTTCATGGAAGCCGAGATATCCGTGCTGCAGGTCGAAAAGCGCATCCGTTCACGCGTCAAGCGCCAGATGGAGAAGACCCAGCGCGAATACTATCTCAACGAGCAAATGAAAGCGATCCAGAAGGAACTCGGCGACGGCGAAGACGGCCGCGACGAGGCTGGAGAAATCGAAGCCCGCATCAAGCGCACCAAGCTGACCAAGGAAGCGCGCGACAAGTGCAATGCCGAACTGAAGAAGCTGCGCCAGATGAGCCCGATGGCGGCTGAAGCGACGGTAGTGCGCAACTACCTCGACTGGATTCTGTCGCTGCCTTGGTCGCGCCGGTCCAAGATCAAGACCGATTTGGACTATGCGCAGGAAGTTCTCGACGCGGATCACTATGCGCTCGACAAGGTGAAGGACCGGATCGTCGAGTATCTGGCTGTGCAGGCCCGCGCCAACAAGTTGAAGGGTCCGATCCTGTGTCTCGTTGGCCCTCCGGGTGTCGGCAAGACTTCACTCGGCAAATCGATTGCCAAGGCGACGGGCCGCGAGTTTGTGCGCATGGCGCTTGGCGGCGTGCGAGACGAGGCCGAAATCCGTGGGCATCGCCGGACCTACATTGGCTCGATGCCTGGCAAGGTCATCCAGTCGATGAAGAAGGCGAAGAAGTCCAACCCGTTGTTCCTGCTCGATGAAATCGACAAGATGGGTCAGGATTTCCGTGGCGATCCGTCTTCTGCGCTGCTTGAGGTATTGGATCCGGAACAGAACCACGCTTTTATGGATCATTATCTAGAGGTTGAATACAATCTCTCGGATGTGATGTTTGTGACAACCGCCAACACGCTGAATATTCCTCCCGCGCTGATGGACCGCATGGAGATTATCCGTCTTGCGGGATATACCGAGGACGAAAAGGTCGAAATCGCCAAACGGCATCTGTTGCCCAAGGCAATCCGCGACCATGCGCTGCAGGCGAAAGAGTTTTCGGTTGGCGATGACGCCCTGCACGCAATCGTCCAGATTTACACGCGTGAAGCCGGTGTTCGCTCGTTCGAGCGTGAATTGATGACACTCGCCCGCAAGGCGGTGACTGAAATCATGCGTGGCAAGACCAAGACAGTGAATGTCACGGCGGAAAACATCTCAGAGTATCTTGGCGTGGCAAAATTCCGCTTCGGGTCCGCCGAGACGGAGAATCAGGTCGGCGTGGTCACTGGTCTTGCGTGGACGGAAGTCGGTGGTGAATTGCTGACCATTGAAAGCGTGATGATGCCCGGCAAGGGCCGCATGACGGTCACAGGCAATTTGCGCGACGTAATGAAGGAATCGATCTCGGCGGCGGCGTCTTATGTCCGCTCGCGGGCGCTGGATTACGGCGTTGAGCCGCCAATGTTCGACAAGCGCGATATCCATGTCCATGTGCCGGAAGGCGCGACACCGAAGGATGGTCCGTCAGCCGGTATCGCCATGACCACTGCGATTGTCTCGGTCATCACCGGCATCCCGATCCGTGCTGATATCGCCATGACCGGCGAGGTGACGTTGCGGGGCAGGGTGCTGCCGATTGGTGGTCTGAAAGAGAAGCTGCTCGCAGCGCTTCGCGGCGGCATCAAGACAGTGCTGATCCCGGAAGAAAACGCCAAGGATCTGGCGGAGATACCGGACAACGTGAAAAACGGCATGGAAATCATACCGGTCAGCCACGTTTCTGAGGTGTTGAAGCATGCGTTGATCCGCCAACCGGTGCCGATTGAATGGACCGAACCAACTACCGTAATAGCGCCCTTGGTGGATGACGAAGCGATCTCTTCGGTGGCGCACTGATCTGGGCGCTGATATATTCTGAAAGTTAACAGCCGGGGATCACACCCCGGCTTTTTTTGTGTTATCGGTGGTGCATTCATTGAGTTGCCCGACGCTGAGATTTGACTGTGAGCAAGCCGGGGGCGCGAAACTGACGGATATTTTTAAATGCGATTTGATTTTGTTTTAACGTTACCTCTGATTTGCCTTCTTGCGGCGTGTAGTTCAACTGCCGTCTCAACCGGCTATTACAATGTTTACGGCACCACGGGAACGGCGCTGGACCGCAGCATTGCCAGCAACGGCCCGATGAGCGGCGACGCATTCGCGGCCACACGATTGACGATAGTCCCTATAGCAGTGACCCCGGTTGACACCGAGGAAGGCTGTAAAGTCATCAAAGCCAAGTTCAAGCTGAACGCCAGAATCACGCTGCCGCGCTGGACCGACCGGAAGGGCGCTTCGGTGGACTTGCAGGATGGCTTTGACATGTATGCCGATTATGCGCGGTTGCACGAAAGCATTCACGTCAAGATCGGCGAGGCTGCGGTGCGTGAAATGGAGTTTGCGGTTTTGAACATTCCGCCGCAGCAAGACTGTGAGCGTCTGGAGGCCAAGGTGAAATCCGTGCTGGCGGACGTTCAGGCGCGTCACCACAAGGCACAGCTTGCGTTTGATGCCGCCGAAAGCAAGCGCATCAACTCGCTCTTGAAGCGTGCTTCGCGCAAATAGGGTTTCACGCCCTCTCCAACGTCCTCGCAAACGCAGCCTGTGTGTTATAACTTTTGTTAGCAAACTTTTGCCCTTGCAGGAAAATGAAACGCGGTTTAGCTTCGGCAATTGAAACCGCTTTCAATTATTCGGTGCTGCGTCCAACAATCAAGCGCTGACGATGTTCCGGGAGGACAAGATGGCAATTCGCACCGTCGTTTGGGGTGAAAACATCCATGAACAGATCAACAAGGCCGTGGCGGAGGTTTATCCGCTGACGATGCATGAGACCATTGCTTCGGCACTGAATGAGGACAAAGGCATCGCCGCCACCACGGCTTGGCTGCAACAGCCGGACCATGGGCTGTCTGAAGCGCGCCTCTCTGAAACGGATGTTCTGGTCTGGTGGGGACACAAGGACCATGGTGCGGTCGCCGACGAAGTTGTCGAGCGTGTCGCCAAGCGGGTTTGGGAAGGCATGGGTCTGATTGTGCTGCACTCGGGCCATTACTCCAAGATTTTCAAGAAGTTGATGGGCACACCTTGCGGCCTCAAGTGGCGTGAGGCGGGCGAGCGCGAGCGGCTTTGGGTGATCAATCCGAGCCATCCGATTGCTGAGGGCTTGGGCGAATATTTCGAGCTTGAGTTTGAGGAAATGTATGGCGAGCAGTTTGCCGTGCCTGAGCCGCTTGAAACGGTGTTCATCTCGTGGTTCCAGGGCGGGGAAGTGTTCCGGTCGGGTCTGACCTACCGGCGCGGTGCAGGCAATATCTTTTACTTCCGTCCCGGTCACGAAACCTACCCGAGCTATCACGACGCCAACGTACGCAAGGTGCTGCGCAACTCGGTCAAGTGGGCGTACAACCCCGCCAACCAGCAAAAATCAATCCATGACGCACCGAATGTGCCGGTCGAAAAGGCGCTCGAATCCATCACGGAACGTGGTCCAAAACTGCACGAATCCGGCGAAGCCGGTTACCGCTGAGGAGAGTGTCAGATGCGTCTTCTCATTCTCGGAACCGGTGGCATGGCCAACCACCATGCCGAACATTTCGCAAAAATTGACGGCGTTGAACTGGTCGGCGGCGTTGATGTTTCAAAGGAGCGCGCTGATGCGTTCTGCGACAAGCACAACATCAAGAACCGCTTCACCTCGCTCGACGAGGCAATTGCCTGGGGCAAATTTGACTCGGCAACCAATGTGACGCCGGACAAAATCCATCACCCGACGACCATGGCGCTGTTGAAGGCCGGCAAACATGTATTGTGCGAAAAGCCATTGGCAGAGAACTATGCCAAAGCGCTCGAGATGACTGAAACGGCCGAAAAGGCCGGCGTCATCAACATGGTGAACCTGACCTATCGCAACGTCGCGCCGCTGCAAAAGGCACGAGTGATGGTGCTGGCGGGAGAGCTTGGCACCATCCGCCATGTCGAGGCGAGCTATCTGCAGAGTTGGCTGGTTGCCAAGGCATGGGGCGATTGGCGCACTGAATCGCAGTGGCTCTGGCGCTTGTCGAAGAAGCACGGTTCCAACGGCGTTCTTGGTGACATTGGTATTCACATCCTCGATTTTGCCGCTTACGGATCAGGGCTGGAGATCGACAACGTGTTCTGCCGCCTGAAGACCTTCGACAAGGCACCGGGCAACAAGATCGGCGAGTATGAGCTGGATGCAAATGACAGTTTCACCATGGCGGTTGATTTTGACAACGGTGCTCTTGGCGTGATCCACGCAAGCCGTTGGGCAACCGGCCACCTCAATGAGCTGAAACTGCGCATTTACGGCGAGAAGGGCAGTCTGGAAGTCCGTCACACGACCGAGGGCTCATGGCTGCGTGGCTGTTCTGGTGCGGATATCGAGACGGGCACCTGGAAAGAAATCGATGCCGGTACGGTTCCAACCAATTACGACCGGTTCGTCGCCGCCGTGAAGGCGAAGACAAACGCCGAACCGTCCTTCCGCCATGCAGCGAATATCCAGAAAGTGCTGGATTTGTCGATTGTCTCAGAGGAAAAGCGGCAGGAATTGAAGACCTGACCATCAGCGGCGCGCGGTGGCTTTGCTTTCAGGCGCGCGCACGGGCCCGGTTGAGTTCTTCAGGACAAGTTCAACGGGCCAAACATCGTTGAAGTAGCCATCGTCCTTGCCTTCCAGGATTTGATGCAGCATTTCACCTATGCGCACGCCTGCAGCGCGGATTGACGAGCGCGTTGTCGAGACAGTCGGCACCATATTGTCGGCACTGATGTACGGAAATACGTCGTCATGCGCGATCAAGGAAACGTCGACACCAAGTTTCAAACCGGCAGTCCGCACAGCGCGCATCGCGCCGAGCGCCGACATCATGGACCCGGCAATCACTGCAGTCGGCTGATCTTTCAACTCAAGAAAGCCGCCCATCAGCCGGAAACCCATTTCATCGGTGAACTCGCCATTGCCCAGCAAAGCCTCATCCACAGTCAACCCGCGCTCGGCGTGCGCTGCACGAAAGCCCTGATCGCGATGTTCAGCAAATGTGCGGCCCTTGTGGCCGTTGATGAAGGCGATGCGGGAATGGCCAAGATCGGCCAAATGTCCGGTCGCTTGCTTGATCGCACCGAAATTGTCGATATCCATGAAATGATAAGGCAGGTCCGATTTGGTCCGGCCGTGCAGGATAAAGGGCAGGCCAAGCTGCGTCAGGAAAGCGATGCGATCATCTTCAACGGCAGGCGAGTGCAATATCACCGCATCCACGCGTTTCGACGCGGCAAGCCTTCTGTAAGTTTGCAGCTCAGCCTCGCGTGAAACAACCGTGGACAGGAGCATGTCGATGCCGTCCTCCTCAAGCCGCGTACCAAGGCCGCCCATGAATTCGCTGGTGTGAGGGCCAAATTCCGTACCACCGCGAAAGACAATGCCGATTGCTCCGGCGCGCCCGGTCGCAAGGCCGATTGCAGCGCGGTTTGGATGGTAGCCGAACTTGCGAGCCGCGTCCGCGACGCGCTCACGCGTTTCTGTTTTGACCTCAGGGTATCCGGACAAAGCACGGCTCACTGTCGTCTGCGACAGACCGAGCTTTCGTGAAAATTCTTTCAGGTTCATGCGATTTGTTCACGCCGCTGACCGCGCCAAGCCTGCAGCAATCCCCCCGGAAACGATTGGCCTCACCTTTTGCTGTCAGATGCCGGAACCAACTTCCACCCAAGTTTGGCAGCATTTGAAAGCGTTATCGATTTCAACACTGGACCAACTGAAAAATTTTCGCAAGCCGACGGCAGATTGGACCGTGTTGTGTGTTAAGAGGTATCGATTATCCACTTGAAACATATTGGTTTTGACCCTGTTCCTACCGGGTTTCGGGGATTCACTCACGTTGCGCACAGGGCCACTTGACAAAAATCACCAATGTGAGATTAATAATTTAAAGCGCTTTCAAATTTCGTTTCGCGATGAAATACCGTCACGCTTTCGCCGCCGCATGTCTGGGAGGATTATCGTGGGCTGCGCGGCACAGTTTGTTCAATGACTATCGGGAGGACTACCAATGAAAATCAAGTCAATGTTTGCCGGTCTCGCAGCTGGCACCATGCTGATGTCGGGTGTCGCGTCAGCGGCCAATATCAGCTTTGTTTCCGGCGCGACCGGCAATGATCTCGCCATTTTCCAGGAGCAGGTGAAGCCTTGGGAAGCAAAGACCGGCAATACGGTCACCATTGTGCCGATGCCTTCGTCAACATCCGACCAGTTCGGCCAGTATCGCCTGTGGCTTGCAGCCGGCAACAGCGACATCGACTTGTATCAGATGGATGTGATCTGGGCGCCGCAGTTGGCTGACCAGTTTGTCGATCTGACCGAAGCCGCCAAAGATATTGCGCCACTGCACTTCCCGTCGATCATTGAATCGCAGACGGTGAATGGCAAGCTCGTGGCCATGCCGCTGTTCACAGATGCGCCGGCGCTGTACTACCGCAAGGACCTCTTGGAAAAGTATGGCAAGACCGCACCCAAGACTTGGGACGAAATGGCAGCGATTGCCGAAGAGATCCAGAACAAGGAACGCGAAGGCGGCAACAAGGACATGCAGGGCTTCGTCTTTCAGGGCAACGCCTATGAAGGCCTGACTTGCGATGCGCTTGAGTGGGTCAAGTCATCCGGTGGTGGCCAGATCGTTGAAGCGGACGGCACGATCTCAATCAACAACGAAAAGGCCGCTGCCGCCATCGACCGCGTCAAGGGCTGGATCGGCAAAATCTCGCCGGAAGGCGTTCTTGCCTATCAGGAAGAAGAGTCCCGCGGCGTCTGGCAGGTCGGCAATGCCGTGTTCATGCGCAACTGGCCATATGCCTATGGCCTTGGCAACAGCGACGACTCCAAGGTGAAGGGCATGTTCGACGTTGTCCCGCTGCCATCTGGCGGTGAAGGCGGCGGCTCTGCGGCAACGCTCGGCGGCTGGAACGTTGGCGTTTCCAAGTATTCCAAGAACCAGGAAGCAGCGATTGATCTCGTCAAGTTCCTCGGCTCGGCGGAATACCAGAAGCAGAATGCGATCAAGGGCTCCAAGCTGCCGACCATCATCTCGCTCTATGATGATGCCGACATCGCAGCCGCACAGCCGATCATCCCGCGCTGGAAGGAAGTGTTCCTGAATGCGGTTCCGCGTCCGTCGGCTCCGACCAAAGTCAAGTACAACGAAGTGTCTTCGCTGTTCTGGTCTGCCGTGCACGACACACTGTCAGGCAAGGGCTCAGCCGCTGAAAACCTCGAGCTTCTTGAAGCCAAGCTGACCGAACTCAAGGCCGACGCCTGGTAATCTCCCAACAGAAAATGCGGTGCGCTGTGTAAGGCAGCGCACCGGTTTCGCCAAACAGGGACGGGCCTTCTGCCCGTCCTGCTGTCAGTGATTGATTTGCTGAAGCCAAATGTGGATGCCGTGATTTCGGGGTCCATGCAACGGGGAGCTTGGGAGGCAATCCGCATGAGCACAGTCTCGTCAGCCGCACCTGCGGGCGCGGTCAAGAACAACATTTCAGAATTGCAGGCAGAACGATTGCGTGCCGCGCGCTGGTTTCTCGTACCTATGGTGCTTGCCCTGATTGTCGTCGCAGGATGGCCGCTTTATCGCACCATCTATTTCTCGTTCACCAATGCTTCTCTGACTGATTTGTACAACTCCAAATTCATCGGTTTTGACAATTATCTCAGATGGACAACGATGAAGAGCGGCAAGATCCTTTGGGGTGGCTTGCTGGCCGATCCGGCCTGGTGGAACGCGCTCTGGAACACGCTCCGTTTTGCGTTTGTGTCCGTCATCCTTGAAACCATTCTCGGCACGATTGTTGCGCTCGTTTTGAATGCGGAGTTCAAGGGTCGCGGCATTGTCCGCGCCGCAATCCTGATCCCGTGGGCGATCCCGACCATTGTTTCTGCAAAGATGTGGTCATGGATGCTTAATGACCAGTTCGGCATTCTCAATGATCTGTTCGTGCGCTTGCATCTTATCGAAAAGCCGATTGCGTGGGCGGCGACCGCTGACACCGCGATGTTTGCTGTTTTGATGGTCGATATCTGGAAGACGACGCCCTTCATGGCGCTGCTCATTCTGGCCGGCCTGCAGATGGTGCCGAAAGACATTTATGAGGCTGCCGAAATCGACGGTGTTCACCCGGTGAAGGTCTTCTTCAAGGTGACACTGCCGCTGATCAAGCCGGCGCTGATGGTTGCGGTGATCTTCCGCATGCTGGATGCGATGCGCATTTTCGACCTGATCTATGTGCTCACGCCAAACAGTTCCTCTACGAAAACACTCT
>JANMQE010000511.1:0-3014 GCA_031370195.1 Phyllobacteriaceae bacterium | reverse complement strand
GATTGTGAAATTCACGCTCGCCGCAGGTGCCATTGCGCTGATGCTGGGCGGTTCTGCGTCTGCGGTCACGCTTAACATGCACAATGGCGGCGATCCGACTTCGCTTGATCCGCACAAGCTTTCCGGCGATTGGGAAAACCGAATTGCCGGCGACATATTTGAAGGGCTGGTAACCGAGGACGCGGGTGCCAACCCGGTGCCGGGACAGGCTGAAAGCTGGACTGTGTCGGACGACAAGACGGTCTATACATTTCAGCTTCGTGACGGGATTTCATGGTCTGACGGCAAGCCGGTGACGGCTGGCGACTTTTTGTTTGCATTTCAGCGGCTGTTTGATCCGAAGAACGCTGCTGAATATGCCTATCTGCAATTCACCATCAAGAACGCGGCAGCCATCAACGAAGGCAAGATCACGGACGCGAGCCAACTTGGCGTCAAGGCGATTGATGACAAGACGCTGGAGATCACGCTTGCGCAGCCGTCGCCTTATTTTATCGGCGCGCTGACGCATTACACCGCCTACCCGTTGCCCAAGCATCTGATCGACGCCAAAGGTGCTGACTGGGTGAAGATTGAAAATATCGTCACCAATGGCGCTTACAAGCCGACGGAGTGGGTGCCGGGATCGCATGTTCTGGCGGTCAGGAATGACAAGTATTATGGCGCTGCAGGTGTGAAGATTGATGCCGTCAGGTTCGTGACGCTCGAAGACAATGCTGCAGCACTGAAGCAATACCGCGCGGGCGAGTTCGACATTCTGACTGACTTCCCGAAGGACCAGTATCAGTGGATTCAGGAAAACCTGCCGGGGCAGGCGCATGTCGTGCCGTTTGCCGGGCTCTACTATTATGTCATCAACTCGACCAAGCCGCCGTTTGACAATGCCAATGTGCGCAAGGCGCTGTCGATGGCTGTGAACCGCGAGGTGATCGGGCCGCAGATTTTGGGCACTGGTGAACTTCCCGCCTATTCGTGGGTTCCGCCTGGCATGTCCGGTTATCCAAACCCGGTGATGGTGGACTGGAAAGATCTGCCGTACCCGGAGAAAGTGGCTGAGGCCAAGAAGCTGCTTGAGGCTGCGGGCATCACGCCGGACAAGCCGCTGAAGGCGCAACTGCGCTACAACACCAACGACAACCACAAGCGTATTGCCGTGGCGATTGCCTCGATGTGGAAGCCGCTTGGCGTGGAGGTTGAACTCTACAATGCTGAAACCAAAGTGCATTACGACGAGATGCAGCGCGGCGTCGTCGAGATCGGGCGCGCCGGCTGGCTTGCCGATTACAATGACGCCGACAATTTTCTCCAGTTGTTGAAAACCGGCATCGAGCACAACTACGGCAAATGGTCGAACGCCGAATATGACAAGTTGCTGGAAGACGGCAACAAGGAAACCGATCAGGCCAAGCGCGCCGCCTTATTCCAGAAGGCCGAGAAAATCGCGCTCGACGACAGCGCGGCCATTCCGATCTATTATTACCTCTCGGAAAACATCGTCTCGCCCAAGATCAAGGGGTTCCAGGACAACGCGTTCGACATTCATCGCACGCGCTATCTGGAAAAGACCGAGTAGCATGGATTTTGTCCCTCTCCGGAAAGCCGGAGAGGGGCGTTCACCGGCATGATCTCATACGCCCTCAAGCGGTTGCTCTCGACCATCCCGGTTCTCTGGATCGCGGTGACGGTTTCGTTTTTTGTGCTTCGTCTTGCTCCCGGAGGCCCGTTTGACGGCGAGCGGCCGCTGCCGCCTGCGATCCTGAAAAACCTTGCTGCCCACTACAATCTCGACAAGCCGCTGATCGAGCAATATCTCATTTATGTCGGCAATGTGCTGCAGGGCGATCTCGGGCCGTCGTTCATCAATGAGGATTTTTCTGTCACCGAACAGCTGATGATTGGCGTGCCGTACACGTTCACTGTCGCCGCGCTGGCCATCGTGCTGGCCGTTATCGTTGGTGTTGCGGCTGGCTGCACGGGGGCGATTTATCAGAACAAGATGCCGGACTATCTGATCGGCTTTGTCATTTTGACCGGCCTTGTGCTACCCAACTTTCTGATTGCGCCGATTCTGCAGCTGGTGTTCGGCGTCAAGCTTGGCTGGCTTCCTGTTGCAGGATGGGGCGACGGCGCGCCGCGCAATCTGGTGCTGCCCGTTATCGTTTTGATGTTGCCGCATGCGGCGCGCATTTCGCGGCTGATGCGCGGGTCGATCATTGAGGTGATGAACGCCAATTATATCCGCACCGCCCGCGCCAAAGGCATTGGCCCGCGCCTGACCGTGATGCGCCATGCCATCAAGCCCGCGCTGATGCCGGTTGTGTCTTATCTTGGTCCGGCGGCCTCGTATCTGCTGACGGGATCGCTGGTGGTGGAAAGCGTTTTTGGATTGCCGGGTATCGGCAAGTATTTCATCACTGCGGCTCTCAATCGCGACTATGGCATGGTGCTGGGGACGGTCATTTTCTACATGGTGCTGATCATCATCCTGAACCTTTTGGTCGATATCACCTACGCCTTCCTCGACCCGAAAGTGAGAACGCGATGACTGCGCTGACCCCGCGCCGCGATGATTTTGCCGCGGAGCTTGAGGCTGAGGCGCTGACCGGCAAGGCGCGCTCGCTGTCCGGAGATGCTCTCGCCCGCTTCCTGCGCAATAAGGCGGCGATGGTTTCTGTCGTGGTTCTTGTGCTGTTGATCCTTGCGGCTTTGCTTGGGCCTTATCTTTTGCCGTTTGATTATGAGACGCCGGACTGGGCGGCGTTCCGCGCACCGCCGTCTTGGGAGAGCGGCCACTATCTGGGCACTGACCAGAACGGCCGGGACCTGATGGCTCGCGTTCTCCACGGCACGCGCGTGTCGCTTGCCGTTGCGCTGATTGCCACGCTGGTTTCGGTTTTCATCGGCGTGCTCTACGGCGCGGTTTCCGGCTATATCGGCGGGCGGATTGATAGCGCGATGATGCGCTTTGTCGATATCATGTACGCGCTGCCTTACATTCTCTTCGTCATCCTTTT
>JANMQE010000442.1:0-10280 GCA_031370195.1 Phyllobacteriaceae bacterium | reverse complement strand
GGTATTGCCCTTGTCTGGCTGACTCGCCCTCACCGCTTCGCTTTGCGAAGCCGCCGGCCCGGGGCGAGCCACGGGTCTCGCCCGTCCTTCGGACCCCGCGAAGCGGTAGAGGGGAACAGCGTGGGCGTTTCCGCGCAACATCGCGAACAGCTCGGCGATGATGCCGAGTAGCAATGCGTGGTTGCGGGTGATGGCCATTTCCCAGTTCACAGTATGCACGATCCCTTGTTGAATACGTGGGGAATTATCAGGCTGGATTGGGGGCGGGTGGATAGAATGATGCTGAAAAAGTTGTGATTTGAATGATATCAATGGGTTGGTGGAGTTTTGCTGCGGGATAACTCTGGCGACAGGCAGATGACGGGGCCGCGTTTGCGATGAACGCCCGAGAGCAATATGACTTCAGCAGGAATGACAGTCAGCGGGTGCTTCCATCTAAAGTCATGATCCACTAGCGCGTCGTTCCAATAAATCGCAAGCATTACACCATCAAATGCCACGACTAAACACCTCACGCCCCGTCACTCTATGCCAGATCAATCTCAATCGTGCATGTCAGCCCTTCCGGGCCAAAGTTTCGTGACACAATGGCACCGGCAAGGCTTTTGTCGATCAGCTTTGCACCGTAGGCGTCGGGAGACTGTGGCTGTTGGGTCGCATTCCCCCGCTCTTCCCAATGGACACGCAGCCGTCTTGTCTGGTTGGCACCGATGGACACGGTCCATGACAGCGATACGGTTCCGGTGTCTGACGACAGGGCACCGTGTCTGGAGGCGTTTGATGCCAGCTCGTTGAAAATCAGGCTGAACGGAACCGCGTGATCCGGTGGCAGCCGCACGTCAGGGCCTGTGATCTCAATCCTGTTGTGAATGCGCGACATGTAGGGTGCCAGTTGCCGTCGCGCCAGAACGCCAAGTTCGGCACCCTTCCAGTCATTGTCCGTCAGCACATCTTGTGCCACGGACAGGCTGTAGACACGGCTGGAAAATGCGATCGCAAACTGTTCCGGGTTCGATGTTGTTCTCAGTGTCGAGCGCAGGATGGACTGGAGAACCGCAAAAGAATTCTTCACCCGGTGCGCCAACTCGCGCGACATCAGGAGCTGGCGTGCTTCCCATTCCTTTCGGTCCGAAATGTCACGCACGGTTGCCGCCATCCCGGTCACGGTGCCGTTGGCGGCGCGCACCGGAGAGACAGAAAGTGAGGCATAAAAGCTGGTTCCGTCCTTGCGCAACCGTTTGGTCTCCAAGGGACCGGCCGTTTCACCGGAGCTGACTTTGGCGACGATGATGGCTTGTTCGGCACTGAAGGCATCACCCGCAAGAAGTGATATGTCGCGGCCGACGATCTCGTCGGCAGAATAGCCAAAAAGCCTCTCCGCCGCCGGGTTCCATGCTTCAATCATTCCATTCAGCTTTATGCCAAACAGCGCATCTTGTGATGCAGAGGCGACGGCCGCCATCCTGGCTGTTTCCGCTTGCCCGCGCTTCCGCTCGGTCACATCGTGATTGGTTTCAAGAATGAAAATCTCGCCCTGCAAATCCATCGTCTGATGGCGGCTTTCAACGAAAATTGTCTCTCCGGCCTTGGTGGTCTGGGCAAGTTCGCCCGACCATGATCCGTCCTGCAACAGCTGTGCCATGATGTCAGTCCAAGGCATGGGATGTTGCGACTTCAGGAGTGCGTGGCTTTGCCTGCCAAGTGCTTCGGCGCGGGAAAACCCGTACAGCTGTTCCGCGCCCTTGTTCCAGTCAACGATGCCGTGCTGCGGGTGCCAGACAAATATCGGCTCGAACGACAGCTCGATCAGGCTGGCCTTGCGACGCAAAGCCTCCTCGGCCTCCTTGCGCGCAGAAATATCAATCGTTGATCCCAGATAGCGTGTGATTTCACCGCTTTCGTTGCGGAACACCTGTCCTGAGTCCATCACCCAGACATAGTGCCCGTCCTTGTGCGCCACACGATATTCAATCGAATAGCGATCGCCGGACAGCACGTATAAATCGGTGTTGTCGCGGCCGGTCGGCTGGCGGTCATCGGGATGTTTGAGCGCTGTCCAGCCGTCCGGGGTCGATGGGATTTCATCAGCGGTCCAGCCAAGCAGCCGCGTCAAGCCGGCACTGCGCCAGACTGAGTTATTTGCGATGTCTGTGTCGTAACTCAATGTTCCAGCCGCAGCTTCGGTTGCTGCAAAACGCTCTGCGCTGATGCGCAACGCGTTTTCGAACCGCTTTTGCCGCGTGACATTTTCCGTCACACCGATTGCCCGTTCAACAAGGCCAGATGCACCGCGCAGGAATTTGCCGCTCACCCGCCAGAACGCCCGGTCACTGCGCGGATCAATGCCGCGATATTCAAGGGTGTAGGTATCACCGTGCGTTTGCGCCTCCTCAAACGCATGGAGGATTTTGGGACGGTCTTCCGGCAGCACGAAAAATGCACCATCTTCCGGACGGTCACTCAAGTCGCTTTGTGGACAGCCGATGATCAGCGCCGCATTTTCCGCCCAGTGCATTTTGTGGCCGACAAGGTCAATCTCCCAGGCAAACATGCCCGCTGTTTCCGTCGCAAGGCGCAAGCGTTCCTCGGCCTGCAATTTTGCCTCATGCGCTTCCTTGAGCTGCGTGATATCCCAGGCAACGCCGACCAGACGCGTCGGCCCCTCAGAAGAACGCTCAAGCACACTGCCGCGTGCGGCGATCCAATGGGTCTTGTTCCCCCACATGGTTCTGTACTCAAGTTCATAAGCGTTGAGGCCGGACCGCAATTGATTGTGAAGCTCCCGCTGCCGCTGGCGATCTTCGGGATGAATGAGTGCGTCCGTCAACACGACATTGTCTGCGTCAATTTCGTTTGTATTGATGCCGTGCAGGGCACAGGTTTGGTCGGACCAACGTCGTTGGCCGGTGACCAAATTCATCTCCCACGTTCCCATCCCATTGGCGGAAAGCGAGAGTTTGAGTGTTTCCAATTGCTTGCGCAGCCAGAAGTCATTGTCTGACGAGGCTGGTGCCTCAATTGTCTGATCATTTGACGAGGATCCGGTCATCAGACCCTGCGCTTCCACTTGTTCATGCCATCCAACCGAATCGCTGACCCATGTGACCAGTTCCGGGTTTCCATCAGGCACAACTTCTTGTGTGCCAGTCAACTGGACAACGCTGCCCGGTCGAAAATAGTTCCACATTTTCAAAGAGCTGCGCCAGAACTGATATCGGTGCGCAATGAAGAAGGTCTCCGGAACCTTTTCCGGTGTGGTGCGTTTGAGTTGAGATAAGGTGTAAACTGTGTTTTGATTGCAGCTTGGAACAGGTTCTGGACAGAGGGTGCTGCCGACAATGAACCTATCTTCGGCAATTTTTCCACATTTGCCGTTTTTGCGGCGGTTTTCCCGCGCGCTGACCGGCAGCCAGCAGAGCGGCGATGCCTATGTGGCAGCTGTGCTCGATTCGATCATTGCCGATCCGGCCAGCCTGAAATCCGGCATCGACGTCCGTGTTGCGCTTTACCGGCAATTTTGCGGGATTTGGCAGTCTGTGTCGTTCAACATGAAGTCATCAGGACGTTCCGACCCGTTTGGCGGGCGGCCACACCAGATGACGGCTTCGATGTCCCCGATGGCGCGCGAGGCATTTCTGCTTTCCAGCGTCGAAGGGTTTGGCGTCGATGAGATCAGTGTGATCTTGGACAGCAGTGCCGGTCAGGTCCGGCAGTTGCTGGCTGAATCCACGGAGTCGTTTGGCTCTCAGATATCGACCAATGTTCTTGTCATTGAGGACGAGCCGATCATTGCCATGGACATCGAGGACATCTTGGCGTCTCTCGGCCATCGCATCATTGGCGTTGCGCGCACTGAGAGCGAGGCGCTCGAATTGGCAGCGCGCGAGCGCCCGGGTCTCATTCTTGCCGATGTCCAGCTTGCAGACGGCAGCTCGGGCCTTGATGCTGTCGGCAAGATTTTGCAGCAGTTTTCTGTGCCCGTCATTTTCATCACGGCGTTTCCGGAAAGCGTCCTGACCGGGGAACGTCCCGAGCCGGCGTTTCTGATCAGCAAACCGTATATGCCGGAGATGGTCAAAGCGGTCATCAGCTAGGCGTTGATGTTCCAAACGGATGAAAAGGCCGCTGCTTAGCGAAGCTGCACCGGGTCACCCTTTCACGAATTGTCCACATGGTCTGAAACCGGAACCTTTGGCAGGTGCCGCGCGTTGTCCGTTGGGTGCTTTGCGCTCGCAAACCGGCATGGAATTTTGTCGGCATAGAATTTTGAAGGAGAAACCCATGTATTCCGCCAAAGACTATGATCAGGCGCTTTTAACGCCCGAGAGCATTTTCGACGAACCCATGGACGTGGTGTCGACTGAGTCTTTGACCCCTGAGCAGAAGATGACTGTCTTGAAGCGATGGGAGGCCAATGCGAAGGATCTGGAGGTCGCTTCCAGCGAGAGCATGACGGGTGGTGCCTTGTCCAAACTGCACGAAGTCGGAGCCGCAATCGTCGCTTTGATGGACCGCGAGACGGTGGATGAAAATACCGTGGTGCAGGTTGAGGCCAGCCGGTCAACGACCGCCGCCTGATACGACAAAGTTTGGCTTGTGATGATGCAAAAGCGGGACTGCGATCCCGCTTTTTATGTTTCATGCCGCCGCTGGCTGCTTCCTCGGGATTGGAGTTCCTGCCACCTCGTTGGCATTGACTACGCTGAGCGCCTCGGAACTGGGCAAACGCTCCAACAGCCGCTCCAAGCCTTTCCGAAAGGCCGGGCCAATGTCTTCACGCATCAATCCGTGGGCGACGTTCGCCATCAGGAACCCGAGCTTGTCGCCGCAATCAAACGTCACGCCTTCAAACTTGCTTCCCCAGAAGGGCTGTTCGGCCATCAGTGCGATCATGGCGTCAGTCAGCTGGATTTCACCGCCTGCGCCCGGCTTTGCAGCTTCGATCTTGGCAAAGATTTCCGGCTGCAAGATGTAGCGTCCGGCGATGATGTGATTGGACGGTGCCTTGTCGCGATCCGGCTTTTCGATCATCGCGTTGATTGCCAACGCTGCGCCTTCAGTCTTGCTGAAATCGACGACTCCATATCGCGAAACCTCGGCCCACGGCACTTCCTCAACGGCGATGATATTGCCACCGCCAGTCTCGGTGTAGATGTCCATCATCTGTTTCAGGCAGCCGGGTTCCGATTGCATGACCATATCGGGGAGCAGCAGCGCGAACGGCTCGTCGCCGATCATGTTGCGCGCGCACCAGACCGCGTGCCCGAGGCCGAGCGGCTCCTGTTGCCGCGTGAAACTGGTCTGCCCCGCGCTTGGCAGATCATGTTCCAACAGGTCAAGTTCGTCTGATTTTCCGCGCCTGCGCAGAACCGACTCAAGCTCGGTCTGCTTGTCGAAATGATCTTCAATCGCATTTTTGTTGCGCCCGGTGACAAACACGAAATGCTCGATCCCCGCCTCGCGCGCCTCGTCAACCGCCATCTGGATCACCGGCCTGTCAACAATTGTCAGCATTTCCTTCGGGATTGCCTTGGTCGCCGGCAGGAACCTCGTTCCAAGTCCTGCGACGGGAAAAACGGCTTTGCGGATGCGCTGGTGCATGGAGCGGCTCCTGAATTTGAACGGGCGGCCTCAAAATATGTTGAGCACTCGCAAACCGCCAAAACGATACGCTGCCCACGCTATCGAAACTCGTTCAACGCAACTTCGTTCCGTGCAACCGTCCGCATTTCGGATCGATGCGATCAGGCGGCGGTTGCCAGTTGGGACTTGAAGGTTGCCCGCGTCACGGCAATCGTCGTGCCGTCGCTGCCCGTTGTCGTCTCGACCTTGCCATCCAGCTGCTTTGCCAAGGCCTGGACCAACGTCGTGCCGAGGCCTGCACGCTTTTCCGTTTTCTTTTCCTTGATACCGCCGCCATTGTCGGACACCGACAGCTTCCAGTCATCGCCCTTGACTTCGTATCCGACGACGACGCGGCCATGCTTCACATCGACCGGAAAGGCGTGCTTGAGCGCGTTCATGACGAGCTCTGTGACGATAAGGCCGATGCTGACCGCCTGCTGCGACGCAACCGAACCATCGTCAGACACAACCTTCAGGGTGACCGGGCTGCCTTCCGGGATCATGGATTCAGCAAGCGTTGCGCACAGCGTCGTCAGATAGTCGCTGATCCTGATCTCATCGCCCATTCCGGACGCTTTCAATTGCTGTTGCAGTGTCGCAATCGACATGACCCTGCGGTGCGCGTCTTCAAGATGGCCGCGCGATTCTTCCGAACCCACCGAGCGCGCCTTGAGCATCAGGATGCTGGCGACAATCTGCAGGCTGTTGGCGACCCGGTGGCTCATCTCCGCCAGCAATGTGTCCTTCTGTTCGCTGAGGATGACAAGCTGCCGTTCCGTTGCGCGACGCGAGGTCACGTCCTCAATCGCCAGCAGCAACGAGCTGGTTGAACGGCCTGCATAAAACACCTTGCGCGCATTCAGCATCATTGTGCGCCGGCCGATATGGGGAAAGTCCTGCTCGATCTCGAAATGATCCATCACGCCATGTTCGGGCAGGATGCGGTCAAGCAGATCGCGCAAGGCGGGGTTGTTCCATTCGCCGGAGCCAAGGTCATAAACCATGCGGCCTTCCGTTTCAGGGGCAGTGGTCTGGAACGTTGAATAAAAGGACCGGCTGGCGGAAATCACCCGCAGGTCACCATCCAGCACGAGCAGTGAATCCCGCACCGTATCGACCATGGCCTGTGCCAATGCACGACCGTCCTCAATGGAGTCCATCAGGTTCTTTCAGGCTGCGCATTTTTCAAGTGAACCACCTTACAGCTATTGCGTTGCAGTAACAGAACTAATCGCGCAGGCATTGAAATAACATTGAGAACATCCATATACCATCCAGACAGATGGAAAATTGCCATGAATGCCGAAATTCTCCGCCTTCACGACCGCACCAGCGAGAGCGAAAAGATTACAATCAACCTTGGCTACGTTGATCTGGGCCACATCGACCTGTTGGTGCAGGATGGTTTTTATTCCAACCGGACTGATTTCATCCGCACGGCGATCCGCCACCAACTGGGCAATCACGCCGATCAGGCCAAGAAACTGATCGTGCGACAGACGCTCGATCTTGGCCTTCGCCGTTACAGCAAGGCTGATCTGGAAGCCGTGAAGGCCGCTGGCGAAACGCTAAGTATCAAGGTGCTGGGCCTCGTGACAATCGATGCCGACGTTACGCCCGCGCTTGCAGCAGAGACCATTCAATCCATCACCGTCCTTGGCGCGCTGCATGCGGCCAAAGACGTAAAGGCCGCCCTTTCCGGGCGGATCACCTGACCCGAAATCCAACTTGAACCACATCGAGGCAACAATTCATGACTTTTGATATCAAATCCACGATGGCGGAAGCCCTTCGTCTGACCAAGGCCGGGCGTCTTTCCGACGCGACTGCTGACATCCGGCAGGCCCTGACCGGCAACGGGCCCAAGCCGGATAGGCCGCGTCAGCACCATCCACTCGGCGATACGGTCAAGGCGCTCGGAACCTTGCGAAAATCGGCAACGGCGCGCAAACCGGCGCCCAGAAGCGCGCCCGTCTCCCTCAAGACGCCCGGCGGCGCGGAGTTCGTGACAAAGACCTTCTCGTGCCACGCCGGCAAGCGCGCCTACAAGCTCTACATTCCCGCCTGCAAGCCGCAAGGCAGGCGGCCGTTGCTGGTCATGCTGCATGGCTGCACCCAGAACGCTGACGACTTTGCCGCCGGCACGCGCATGAACGCGCTTGCAGAAGAGTATGGCATGCTCGTCGCCTATCCGGTCCAGCCCAAGACCGCCAATGCATCTGCCTGCTGGAACTGGTTCAACCCGGGAGACCAGCAGCGCGGCGCCGGCGAACCGGCCATTCTTGCCGGGCTGACCCGCGAGATTGCCGAACAGCACAAGATCGACCCGACACGCATCTATGTTGCCGGACTGTCGGCAGGCGGGGCGATGGCGATGGTCATGGGCGCAGCACATCCCGAGCTCTACGCTGCCATCGGCGTGCATTCCGGCCTGCCTTATCAGTCGGCTAATGATGTGATGTCCGCGCTCGGTGTGATGCGCAGCGGCGCGGCAAACGCCCGCCCGCAACAGGACATCCGCACCATCGTCTTTCATGGTGATGCCGACAGCACGGTCCATCCGGCAAACGGCGAGAAGATCGCAGACAGACCGGACTTGCGCAAAAGCGTAACACATGGCCAAGCCACCGCACCCAACGGCCGACACTACACCCGCACAGTGTTCCACAACGGCGAAACTGGAGTGGCAAGAGCCGAACACTGGCAGATCAAAGGCGCAGGGCACGCATGGGCAGGTGGCAGTGCGGAAGGCAGTTATACTGACCCCAAAGGTCCCGACGCATCTGCCGAAATGCTGCGCTTCTTCCTTTCGGAAGACCCATCCTGATATCTGGCGGGACGCGTTCACACATGGGTTCAAGGCCAGTGTCAAAACAAAAAAAGCCGCCGGTTGCCCGGCGGCGTGGTGCATGAATCAGTCCTCTGGCTGAGCCCGTATTGAGCTGCGGATGCCGCTACATCGCAACCCTGCCATGCTGCGCCGCGTCTGTTTCCGTCAGCTTCTCGCCTTTGATATAGGCCTTCAACGCCGTCATCGCATAGCCAACGCCTTGCAGACCGGAATTGTCCCAATACTCGGCGTCCTCAGGATCTATTTTAATGATCACAAGCGACGGGTCGTCTTTGCCTTCAGGAAACCACACCTTCCATGCGTCTGACCACAGCCGATCAATCAGGGCCGGGTCAGTGGACAGATGAGTGGTGCCTTGCAGGGACACATAAACCGATCCGTCCTGCATGATCAGCGTCACCTGCGGATTGATCGAAATATCGCGCAGCTTGCCGGAATCGAGTGACGTGGCGAAATAGAGTTCGCCATCATCGCCGATTTCAGCAATTGCCATCGGACGTGCATGCATGGACCTGTCACCCGACGTCGTGATCATCATCGCGGTGGAAAAGCCCTTGAGAAGATCAACAAGGTAGCGTTTTGGTTTATCGGTCACGGTTTTGTCTCCGGTGTATCTGGCACTGGATGAAGAACGGTTTTTCGCGGATTTGGTTCCAACATTTGCGAACTCTGTCTTCGACAGGCGGCAGGGCTCTTCAAGATTGCGCAGGGAACCAATTGCCGCCCTCGCAGTTAGTCCGGTGCGGCATCATTCCCGCCGTATGCAATCATTGGAGAAGATCATGACACGCCTCACGACAAAACTTATGAGCGCTGCATCACTTGCATCCGTGTTGCTGTTCAGCGCTGCCGCACATGCGGAAATGCTGACCTTCACGGCAGAGATGTTGGGTTCAACTGAAGTGCCCGCGAACGACAGCGCCGGCAAGGGAACGGCGGAGTTCACAGTCGATACGGATACGAAGAAAGTCGCTTGGACGATGAGCGCTGAAGGCCTGACCGGCGACGCGACGGCAGCCCATGCCCATGGTCCTGCCAGCGCCACGGAGACTGCGCCGCCTGTCATCGACATGTCCGGCGCAATGATGATGAAGGGCAACGCCGACATTACCGAGGCGCAGTGGACAGAGATGAAGGCCGGAAAATATTACGTGAATGTTCATACCGCGAAATTCCCGGATGGCGAAATCCGCGGTCAGCTGGCGGCAAACTAATCGGCCTGCAGTTTACCAAAGGCGCGTCTGCTTTGCAGGCGCGCTTTTTTGCACTCATGTGAAGGGGGTTTCAGCGCTCAAATCGGGGAGGAAAATGCATGCTGCCGTCAATCCGGCAGTGCCGTCCACAACCGGCTTGAGGTCATGCAGCGCATCTCCAGTGGTCTGGCTTCCCGCCTGCATTCGTGTGATCTGGCGATCTTCATGCTCAGCTTCGAGCGGCGGCGCGTTGGCGTCTGTCGGACCATTTTCCATCTGCATTGCCTTGGTTCAGGTCATTGAAATTCAACGCTGCGCAGCTGCTTTGGTTCCACCCCGCCAGAAACAAGCCCGTGCTCAATCAGGGAGCGTCAGCTCGACGGCATGATCCTTGCCGTCATCGCGCAGCGAAATCAGGAACTCGCCGGGCGACAAGGTTTCGACATCTGCGTCCGGAGCGCTGGATCCGTTTCGTTTGATACTGATGTCATACCGCGTCTTGCCGATCTGAATGCTGATCTCAAAGCCCGGCCATTCGTCAGGAATGCACGGCTTGATGCGCAGTTTCGCGCCTTCCCGCGTGACGCCAAGGATCGCTTCAAGGCCTGCGC
>JANMQE010000436.1:0-2207 GCA_031370195.1 Phyllobacteriaceae bacterium | reverse complement strand
GACACGATGTATGACGCGCCTGGTATCGGCCTTGCCGCCGTCCAGATCGCCGAGCCGCTGCGCATGCTGGTCATTGATCTCGCCAAAGAGGGCGAAGACAAGGCCCCGCAATTCTTCATCAATCCGGAAATCCTCAGCGTGACAAAAGACCTTTCGGTCTATGAGGAAGGCTGTCTGTCAATTCCGGATTATTATGCCGAGGTAGAGAGACCGGCAGGTGTGCGTGTCAAGTATGTTGACCGCAATGGCAAAAGCCAAGAGATCGAAGCCACCGGGCTCCTCGCCACCTGCCTGCAGCACGAGATCGATCACCTCAACGGTGTGCTGTTCATAGACCATATTTCCAAGCTCAAACGCGAAATGGTCACCCGCAAATTCGGCAAACTCGCCAAGCAGCGGGGATCGACGCGCAAGGCGATATGAGCGGGCGATTCTTGACTTTGCAAGCCTCAAGGCGCATCCTGATATCAATGATATCAATTCGAGGCGCGCATGGGCGACCTTCTTATTCGCAATATATCCGATGATCTGCGCTCAGCATTGAAGGCGCGGGCCGTAGCGGGCGGGCGTTCCCAGTCTGAAGAGGCAAAAGCGATGCTCGAAGGAGTAGTCAAGGCCGAGGCGCAGAGAAGCGAAAAGCCTTTTGTCAGTGCATGGGAGGCGCTGGCCGATATTCGCAGGGATTACGGCGTGACAGATGAAGAGCACGCTGAGTTCATGAAGATCATTCAGGAAGGGCGGAAAGTGCCGGACAGACCGCCTCCATTTTTCGATTGATTGTGCTCGACACCAATATCGCGTCTGAACTTTCAAAGCGTGATGGTCATGCGCTGATCCGTGAATGGACAAGCAGCCTCGACATGGAAGAACTGTTTTTGTCGGTTCCCGTAGTCTGTGAAATGGCCTTTGGCGCGGAGCTGTTCTTGCTTCGGACAGGTTCATCCAAACACTTGTTTGGTCTGAGGGCTTTGCTAGAGGGGAAATTCAACGGCAGGATTCTCGAATTTTCCATGAGGGCGGCAATGCTCGCTGGCCGCATGCGCGCCGTACGTGAACGGACTGGCCGCCCGGTTTCGGCAATGGATATGGCGATCGCCGGCATCGCTGCCGCCAACAACGCAACGCTCGCCACCCGCAATGTCCGCGACTTCGAAGGGCTTGACCTGAAGCTCATAAACCCGTTTGAAGCCTGAGAGCCAAGGCTCTCAGGCTCCGAGGCTTCCAGACATATGCCGCTGAAGATCATTTTCATGGGAACCCCAGACTTCGCCGCCGCAACGCTGACCGCGCTGCACGGGGCTGGGCATAAGATTGTCTGCGTCTATTCCCAGCCACCGCGTCCGGGCGGGCGTCGCGGGCTGGAATTGGTCAAGTCACCCGTGCACCAGCGCGCTGAAGCGCTCGGCCTTGAAGTGCGCACGCCGCTCAACTTCAAGAGCGTTACCGATGTTGAAGCATTCAAAGCGCTGAACGCTGATGTTGCCGTGGTCGTCGCCTACGGCCTTCTTCTGCCTCAAACCATCCTAGATGGCACACGGTTGGGTGCCTACAACGGTCACGCATCACTCTTGCCCCGCTGGCGCGGCGAGGCACCCATCCAGCGCGCGATCATGGCAGGTGATGATGAGACCGGGATGATGGTGATGAAGATGGACGCCGGGCTGGACACTGGTCCTGTGGCGCTCATGCAGAAAGTCGCGATAACGCCTTTTATGACAGCCGGGGAATTGCATGACCAGTTGATGCAAACTGGCGCTGCGCTGATGGTGAAAGCCATGGCGCAGCTTGAAGCCGACAATCTGCTACTTACGCCGCAAGTCTCGGAAGGCGCTACTTATGCCAAGAAGATAGACAAGGCTGAAACCCGTGTCGATTGGACCCGTCCAGCCAATTACGTTTACAATCATATCCGCGGTCTGTCACCGTTTCCCGGCGCATGGTGCGAGATGGAAATTGGCGGCAAGGCCGAGCGGGTCAAACTGTTGCGAAGTCAAATCGTCAAAGGAACAGGAAACCCCGGAGCAATTATCAGTGGCCTGACTATCGTTTGCGGCGATGGCGCGGTTTCAATCACCGAGCTCCAGCGCGCAGGCGGCAGACCGCTCACGGAGGATGAATTCCTGCGCGGCGCATCGCCGTCGCGCGTATTCTGATGCAGCGCTATAAACTCACGATAGCTTATGACGGCACATCCTACTGCGGCTGGC
>JANMQE010000419.1:0-5495 GCA_031370195.1 Phyllobacteriaceae bacterium | reverse complement strand
GGCCGCGTTTTGCTTAGTGTCCGGCGGAGCAACACGAAGCGCCGCGCTTTCCCCTCTCCCCGCCGGGGAGAGGACAATCTTGCGCAGCAAGACAGGTGAGGAAAATCAAAAGCGACGCCAACTTTTCGTCAACGCTCTGTGGGTCTTGCCACAAAGTCCCTCTGCGGCATGTGGTTCCGTCCAGAGTCATAATCCTCCAATCAGCCAAAACGGGCCGGATTCATGGTTGCCTTGTCAAGTCCAGCGCGCTTGAAATCTTCTGCAAGCGGCTGGCCAAGCAAGAGATTTGCGGCGTAGCGGCCGAGGGCTGGCGACGTCTGTATGCCGAAGCCGCCTTGGCCGGCGAGCCAGAAGACGCCATCTGTGCTCTTGTCCCATCCGATAACCGGCGCACGATCTGGTGCAAAAGTGCGCAGGCCTGCCCATGTGTGTGCCGGGCGATCAGGCGTCAAGACAGTGGCTTCCGCCACCCAGTGCATCGCCCAGGCAACACCAAGCTCCTCGGGCCGTGCATCGCAGGGCTCGCTGTCGTTCTCGTCAGCAGGGGATACGAGCAACCTGCCGGCATCGGGCTTCATGTAGAAATCTTCGTCGATTTCCTGGATTTCAGGCATTGCGCTCAAATTTGTTCCAGCAGGCAAGTCGACATTGACGACCGTGCGGTTCAAGGGCGTCAGGCCCAGCGGGTCTGCGCCAAGGATGGCGGCAGTTTCATCTGCCCATGCGCCGGTGGCGATGACGACGGCATTGGCCGTTAAGGTGGCGGAATCTGTTTCCAACTGCCAAGCGCCATCCTTGCGGGAGGCCGATTTCAAACCGGCACTCCGGTGTGCTGCTGCGCCTGTGCGTTTTGCGGAACGTTGGAACGCTTGGAACAGGGTTTCCACCTCAATGTCCCAACAGTCCGGATCATGAAAAGCGGAGGTGAAAAAGTCGGGGTTGAGAACAGGCGCGCGTTGAAGCACCTGATCGATGGTCAGCCGGGTCAGGCGGTCAGTGCTGCGGGATTCCTGTTCGTAGACTTCGTCGAGTCGGGCGCGTTTTTCTTCTGATGCAATCAACAGCATTCCGCGTGGGACAAGCAGCGGTGTTTCGCAAAATCCGGCGGGTGGTGTGTTCAGAAACGGGAACGATAGTTTTGCAAGCCTGCCGACAAGCGGTGTATGGAAGCGGAAAGCAAATTCAGCGGCTGAGCGACCTGTGGCATGGTAGCCGAACGCATCTTCGCGTTCCAGGATGAGAACTTTGCGGTGTGGTGCGAGAAAGTGCGCAAGCGAGAAGCCTGCTATGCCGCCGCCGATTATGGCCACGTCGAAGGATTGCGTCACCAAAGTCACCGCATGTTTTTTGCCTGAAAACGCAAGCTGTCCGGGTACGCTGCGCCCGGACCAGCGTCAGTCATCAGAGCCTATTTCATCGTGTAGATGTCGATGGCGAAATACTTGTCGTTGATCTTCTTGTAAGTGCCGTCAGCGACGATTTCGTCCAGCGCCTTGTTGATGGCCTCGCGCAGTGTGTCGTCCTCCTGGCGGATGGCAATGCCCGCGCCTTGGCCGGCATATTTCGGATCGAGAACCGGCGCGCCAACCAACTCGCAGCAAGCTCCGTCTTTGCCCTGCGCGATCCAGTCAAGCATCGGGAACAGATCAGAGACGCCGAGGTCTAGGCGACCGTTCACAAGATCAAGGTTTACTTCGTCCTGGGTGGGGTAGGATTTCAGATCAACGTCGGGAAATGCTGCTGTGATGAAGTCGGCCTGCGTGGTGCCTGCCTGCGCACCGACAGTTTTGTCCTTCAACGTTTCAGCGGTGACTTCCGTTATGCCGGATCCCTTTTTGGCGACGAAGGTCAGTGCCGACTTGTAATAGGGATTGGTGAAGTCAACTTGGGTTTTGCGCTCGTCAGTGATGGACATTGAAGCGATGATCGCGTCGTACTTTTTAGCGATAAGGCCCGGAATAATGCCGTCCCAATCCTGCGTGACGATTTCGCACTCGGCTTTCATCTTCTCGCAAAGCGCGTTGGCGATATCCACATCGAAGCCGACGACTTTGCCATCGGCAGTCATCGAGTTGAATGGCGGGTATGCGCCTTCAGTGCCGATCTTGATCTTGTCGGCGGCGAATGCGCCAGTGGCTGCGCTGAGCAGAAGCGCGGTTGCAGTGATTTTGATAATGTTTCTCATCGGGTTCCCTCGCTATTGATCCGGTCAAGCCGGTTGTCCGCAAATTACCAAGCGCCGGTGTTTGAGCGCAAGTCAACAAAAAGCAGGCTTCGACCGCATTCAGGCACGCAATCAGCCACACTCTTGGTCACTTTGTCAGTCTCTGACATCGGGTGCAGCAAGATGCTGTAAAGTGGCCGGGTCTGCGCCGTCTATCCATGCCAGCACTGACTTTGCCAAGTCACGGCCGGCTGTGCGGAAATCCTCACGGATGGTCAGGATTTCGGGTTTGTACCAGCCAATGAAGGATGTGCTTTGCTTGGTGACGATGTCGATGTCGCGACCGATTTTCAAGCCTGCCTCTTCAAGCCCGCCAACAAGGGCGAGAGCGCTCATTGCTGAGGAGACAACAATGCCGTCTGGCCTGTCGGCAGACAGGCCAATCTCGCGCCCGTCTCTGCGGATCGCCTCTGCAGGCGCGTCAAGGTTCATCGCGCTTAGTGGAAATACATCCAGTTTCATGACCCGCATTGCACGTTCGAAACCGCGTGCGGTGTGGCGGGCATAGAGAAGATGCGGCGGTGGTCCGCTGAGCGCGATGCGGCGTCGTCCGCGCTCTGCGAGCAACTTCACTGCATTGTAGGCATAAGATTCATTGTCGTAATCGTGCCAAGGGTGAATCACTCCCATATCGGTGCGGCCGTGCGTGGCAAACGGAAGGTTATGATCCAACAGGTAACTGACACGTGGGTCTTTCGGTTCAGTGCGCGATATGATGATGCCATCAGCAGAGCGCGTTTCAACAATGTAGCGCACGGGCTCCATCGGGTCCGAGAGCGAATAGGGTGTGATCACCAAGTGATATGGCGTTTCCGCCAATACCTCTGTGATGCCGTAGACCATTTCGGAGACGAGGCCCATCGAGCCCTCCTCCGTGTTCAAAATGAGACTGATGACATTGGTTTTACCCGTGCGCAAGCGGACACCGGCGCGGTTTGGACGGTAGCCGACTTGTTTGGCAATCTGACGGACGCGCTCTTTGGTCTCTTCGCCGATTTCAGGTCCGTTTTTGAGCGCGCGCGAAACTGTTGTTACCCCAAGCCCGGTCAGGTAGGCGATGGTCTTTAAGGTTGGCCGCTCGTCACTTGCATCCAGTTCGGGTTTCATCCTCAAGCCAAGCTCCATGCGCCAAACCCGCTTCCAGCCCATCGTCCAGGTCGCACATTTTGTCATATGAACCTATCCGGCGAGACAAACAAGCCACTAAAACTGTAACGTTACAGATATCTATCGTCTTGTGCGTTGCGGCAAATTGGACGCCGTGAAGGTTGGACCGGCAAGCCTGTAAAAATCAAGAGACAATTGGCCTTGAAGCACCTCACGGTTCGACATAAACACAATATTTTCAGATAGATACATAGTATTTTAATGTTAACTGACATGAGACGGATATGACAAATTTGCGATCGGCCTCCGCACCATTGGTATACCGCAACGCAGCATTTTTTCGAGGAACGAAAAAAATTTGACTGAAACGTTGCAGAGTCCTTTTTTTTCGCTTACGGTCTTGAGGATAACGTTTTCCAAGGGAGGAACTTTAATGCGTTATAAGTCTATTCTCGCTGCTGTAGCAGCAACACTTTCCATGTCTGTGGCGTCGGCGTTTGCGGCGGATCTTGAAGTCACCCATTGGTGGACATCCGGCGGCGAAGCTGCGGCGGTCGCCGAATTCGCCAAGGCGGTTGACGCTTCGGGCGACAAGTGGGTTGACGGTGCCATCGCCGGTTCGGGCGACGTTGCCCGTCCGATTATCATCTCGCGCATTCTCGGCGGCAATCCGATGGGTGCCACCCAGCTAAACCCCGGCAAGGATGCGGACGAGCTGATCGCCGCCGGCCTTCTTGAAGACATCACGGACGTTGCGACAGCTGGCGAATGGGCCAAGATTCTGCGCCCGGCCTCGCAGCTCGAAAGCTGCACCAAGGATGGCAAAGTCTATTGCGTTCCGGTGAACCTGCACTCCGCGCAGTGGATGTGGACCAACCGCAAGGTTTATGAAGACGCAGGCATTGCGCCGCCGCAGAACTGGGCCGAGATGGTAGCGGCAGCTCCGGCATTGCAAGCCAAGGGCATTCAGCCTTTGTCACTCGCACAGGGCTGGCCAGTGGGTCTCCTCGTGAACGATGTTCTCGTTGCCCTTGCAGGCGTTGAAAACTTTGTGAAGGTTTACAAGGACCGTGACGTTGCGCTCGCATCCGGACCAGAGTTCACAAAAGTTTTTGATGCTCTTGCCGCCGTCCGCGGTTTCGTGCCTGCCGACAAAATGGTTCCGCAGTGGAACGAAGCTGTTGCACTTGTGATTCAGGGCAAAGCTGGCGCCAACATCATGGGTGACTGGGCTGGCGGCGAATTCGCCGTGGCTAACCTTGTTGCCGGCAAGGACTATGACTGCCTGCCGGGTCTGGGTGTGACACCGGTTCTGAACACCGGCGGTGACGTCTTCTACTTCCCAAAAAACAAGGACGCTGCGGTAACGGCTGCTCAGAAGAGGATGGCCGCGACCTTGGTGACCAAGGAAGTGCAGGTTGCCTTCAACCTGAAGAAGGGGTCTCTGCCGATGCGTGCTGACGTCGATCTTGGTGCTGCTAACGACTGCATGAAGAAGGGCCTGGCAATTCTTGACGGTTCAACCGCCGTATTTCCGAACGACGTGCAGATGATTGACCGTGACTCGATCAACCAGATCAACGACCTGTTCACGGCATTCATGGCTGACCCGAACCTGACTGCTGCTGATACGCAGGCGAAGTTCGCTGACATCATCAAGAATGCTCCGAAGTAAGGCTCTAGGCCGATCTGTCGTTATTGCGCTCCCCGCCCTGCGGTGGGGGGCGCTTTCATCTCAGTGATTGAATTTCGCGTGCGCGCCGCGCTGTGAGTCCGGGTGAGTGAAATCTTCCGAATTCGGTGTTCGTCGCTGCTGACCAGCCGGGGAGTGAAGTCAGGTAATGGCCGTTGTTTTCATTAATCCGCGCTATGTCTTCACCAGAGACCGCGTGCCGGCGGTGATCGTCTATTCATGCGCTACGGCGCTCGCGTCCGTGCTTGGCCTTTTCGCCTATGGATTGTTTGAGCAGGCCGGGTGGTTTGTTGAAGTCAAAAAACATGTTGGCGGCAGCGCGCTTGTGTTTGATCTGGCTTTTTTCACGCTAAAGCTGCTGGCGCTGACCGCGCTTGTTTATGCAGCGGCGCATTTCGGCAAGCGCGCCCTGCAGGACAGTTTTGAAACGGCGAACCTTGCCCGGCGGACGCGTGACAGAACATTCGCGAT
>JANMQE010000408.1:0-2297 GCA_031370195.1 Phyllobacteriaceae bacterium | reverse complement strand
GTGGATACGGGCGACTGGATCGAAATCGGCCACATCGGCGCCTATTCGCTGTCACTGCGCACGCGGTTCAACGGGTTTTATCCGGACACGTTTGTCGAAGTTTCAACGCCGTTTGACGAGGGCGATGCGCCGGAAGGGTATGCGACGCTGGAGACGATGGGCGAGGATGCGATGGAAGATGAGTTGGCTGACGCCTAGTTTTTCGCCAGCCATGCCTTCCACGCCGCAGGCGTGCCATTGAACACGTTCATATCCGCCCCGCCTTTGATGCCGGGGATGGAGCCGGTTCCGGAATACTGCCAGAAGGTCCATTTGCGGCCGGGATAGATGTTCGACGGGTGGTCGGCGACGGCGCGCAGGAAGAACTGGTAGCCGGTGAAATGGCCTTCGAGGTTTTCCCGGTAGAAATCCGGCACGGTGTAGATCAGCGGTTTCTTGCCATAGTGGCGCTCGATTTGATCAAGCCAGACCTGCATTTCCTTGCGCACGGCGGCCGGCTCGGGGCGGAACTTGCACGACGGCGATTTGTGATTCCACTCCATGTCGAGAAGCGGCGGGAGGGCGGACGAATCCTTAGGCACATGGCGGATGAACCATGCGGCCTGCTGAAAGGCGGGCGTACAGAAATAGAAAAAATGATAGGCGCCGCGCGGGACACCTGCCGACCGGGCGGCACTGAAATTGTCTGCAAAGGCATCGTCCACCCTGTCTCCGCCCTCTGTGGCCTTGAGGAAGGCGAAAGAGACGCCATTGGCGCGTGCGACTGCCCAATCGACATGCGGCTGGTATTTGGACGTATCGGTGCCGTGGACGGGGTAGGCGGCAGGGCCGCGGCCGGGGAAATCGACCGGATCAGTTTCGGAGAAATTGGGTTTGGCAACGCGGATGTCCTGCGCGACGCGTTCAAGGCCGGGGCCTGTGGACGTGCACGATGAGAGCATTGCGGCGGCGAGCGCCATGCAGAGTCCGGCTATGAGGCGGGCGGTGCGAATCATGTGTTGCCTGTGTTTGAGTGGAGATAGCGCGGGATTGTTAACGCGTCATCTTTTTGGTTTGAATTGCTGCCGGAGAAAGTCGGGGTCGCCGGGACAAGTCCGGTGATAACGAAGTTTGGGGGCTGCAAGTCTCGGCATGTTGCATTTCTGCCGGTTTGCACGGACAGTCCACCGAGGCTTTGGAGGATGGCATGCGCGGGTTGCGACGGGTGATGAAGTGGGTGCTGCGGCTGTTTGTGTTGGCGGTGATCGGTCTTGGCGTCTGGCTTTATACGTCTCCGCCGGACTTGATCCGCGTGGCAAGCGCCTATTCGGCCAAGATTGTCTGCTCCAATGTGTTCATTGCCGGGCGTGATGCGGGCAAGGTTTTGGCGGAAGACGTGCAGGCACCGGGGCATCCGATTTTGAAATTTGTGCGGGTTTCGGTGGATGATAGGGCGGGGACAGTTAGCGCGGGACTGGCAGGCATATTCGGCAAGGGGCTGGCAGTGTTCCGGCCCGGGCTCGGCTGTGCGTCAGTGCCGGATGGCGATGTGGCGGCGGCGAAGAAAATCGCGCTGAAGAAGGGTGAACCGGAGGCAGCGAATGCGGATCAGCCTTGGCCGGTCGGCAATCAGGCAGCGCCGAGCCAGGACCCGGCGATTGCGGCAATACTGGATGATGCGGCGCTGACCGGGCCGGGAATGCGGGCGGTGATTGTGGCGCAGAACGGGCGGATATTGGCCGAGCGCTATGGCCAAGGGTTTGATGAGAAATCGCCACTGCTTGGCTGGTCGATGACCAAGACGGTGAATGCAGCGATTATCGGCACGCTGGTGCGCGACGGAACGCTGGCGATTGGCAAGGCGGAATTGTTTCCGGAATGGAAGAGCGATGAGCGCGCACGGATCACGGTTGCTGACCTGATGGCGATGGCTTCGGGGCTGGAGTTCAACGAGGAGTATGGCGACGTCGATGACGTGACGCGGATGCTTTACTTGCAGCCGGACATGGCGGCGTTTGCGAGGGACAAGCCGCTGATTGGCGGAAAGAAATTCAACTATTCGAGCGGCACGACTGTGCTGCTTTCGCGAATCTGGCAGGATGCGCTGGGCGGGGCCGAGACGGCGCTCAACTATCCACGCGCGGCGCTGTTTGACCCGCTGAACATGGCGAGCGCCGTGATGGAAGCCGATGAAGCGGGGACGTTCACCGGCTCATCGTACATGTATGCCAACGCGCGTGACTGGGCGCGGTTTGCGCAGATGCTGCTTGATGGTGGTGCCGCGAACGGGACGCAGATTTTGCCGCCGGAGTTTGTTG
>JANMQE010000391.1:0-1884 GCA_031370195.1 Phyllobacteriaceae bacterium | reverse complement strand
GATGTTGCCAGTACCGGAACCGACTTCGAGGACGCGATGACCCAGCGATGCCGCGAATTGCTCATACATCCACTGATTATAACGATCAATGCTGGAAAGCTGATTTAAGGTCGAAGTAAGCGCTTCGACTTCGCGTGAGTTAGATTCAATCACTTGTTCAGAGGTACCGTTCATAATTATAAGCCGCTAATGATGCCTGCGTCAGAGAGATTAAGTCAACAAATCAGTTGCTTTCTGCCTCAAGTTTGATAAATTATTACTCATTGAGTACTCTTATTCGTCCTGGCACTCTCCAAAAAAGTAAACTTTTGGTCGAGTGCTTTGATCATAGCTAATATGCGCAGGCCTTTCGCATATTGAAAATTTTCAACTATTATTATCACATATCCCTTGCATTGGTTATCCATGAAAAATACACGTTTATTAAAAGGTCTCATTATCGGTCTCGTTATTTGTGGTTCTGCGGTTACTTCTCTGGCTTTTCCTGACTATTTGAAGAAGTACGCCGCTGATCCGGCTTCCAGACCGGAACTTCAAAAAAGCTGCGCTGTCTGCCATACGAGGTCAGATGGAGGTGGCGAGCGCAATGAATTCGGCAAAGCCTTCGCCGCGAATGGCATGAAAATCACTGAGGCTTTACGCCAGCAGTTTCCTGAGAATTTCACGCCAGCGTCAGGTTTACCTATCACATTTGTGCAAGGTTCGGATTCGCAGGCGATGATTGAAATCAATGGTAAGAAATATCTGGTTGATACCAAAACAAAAATTGTCAAAGAACTCACCGCTTCGTCCGAAATTGCGAAGGTTGAAGCTCCCAAAGCAGTCACGAAACAAGCTCCTGTTGATGATAAAGTTTATCAGCAGATGGATGTGCGACTGATTGGATTACCGACTGCCAAGCCAATTGAAAAAGGTGCTTTATATGGCGAATTTACGCATCGCTTCCCGTTCGGTGATTATAAAGCTAACGAAATTAGTGGATTATTCGGGCTGGATGGTTACGCCGTTCCTTCATTTGGATTTGTGTACGGAATTACCGATCGCATTCACGTTGGGGCGTCTCGTTCGCCGGATGTCGTTGGTAAAGCGATTCAGCTTTCTGCCGGAGTAAGTTTGTTGGACGAAAATAACGGAAAACCTTTCAGTGCCATGGCTCGAATCGGAGTTGAGGGACGAGATAATTTTAGGCGTAATTTTACGACCAGCCTTGAATTAACAATTGCCCGGAGTTTGACGAATCGGGCGCAGCTTTATTTTGTGCCAACGGTTTCTTTTAATAATCGTCCGTTTGGTCAGACCACGCAGAATTTACCTGGAGCTACAACCTATGCATTAGGCGTTGGCGGCGCGTTAAATATTCGCCCCACGGTAGCTCTATTGGCGGAAGCGAATTGGCGTTTAAATGATGCCGGGAAATTTGGCTCGACGGCTCCCGCCTTTGGGTTTGGGATAGAAAAGGCTACAATTTCGCGCAAGCATGCATTCAGTTTATTGTTTACGACCGGAGCTGGAACGACAATTTCACAACGATCTGCCACCCGCCGGTCGTTGGTTCCCGGAAGTGATGAATCTTTGAGTGGCCTAACCATTGGATTCAACATCTCACGGCGAATGTTCTAACCCTCACGACAAATGATGTAATAGAAATTTACATGTGTGACGTAGCGTAATTTTGCAAATTAAATTGTTATCACGTTAATTGTTCCGCCTCTCGAGGCTCAATATTCGCAACCTGAAAGGTTGTCAGGGTAACCCCCCAAGGAGAAAAAGAAAGATGAAAATCAGGATCAACCGAACAATCAAACTAAGTCTGCTGGTCACGTTGGCTGCTGGATTTATTTTAAGCATGAATTTAGGTGAAAAGAATGTTCACGCCTTCTCTGG
>JANMQE010000390.1:0-1640 GCA_031370195.1 Phyllobacteriaceae bacterium | reverse complement strand
GGAGTTCTTCAACCCGAACGACCGCCGGATGGAGGGCACGTTCCTGTTTCCCGTCCCCAAGGGCGCGCAGGAGGCCGCTTGCAGGCCTCGTTTGAGTCCGATATCATTCAAACGTGCACTTGAACGAAAAGGCGGGCCGTGCGCTGCGAGTCGCCAAGTCCGCCGACCTGTGCAACGTTCCCTGCTTCAAGGGCGATCTCGTCGCGCGTCTGCGATCGCGGTTACCGAATGCCGAGGAGCTCGAGGAAGCCCGGGCGACGTTTGCCGCGGTGGCGGACGCCACGCGACTCAAGATTCTCCACGCGCTGAAAGACGATGAGGAGCTCTGCGTGTGCGACGTTGCCCACGTTCTAGGGATGAGTGTCTCGGCAGCCTCCCACCACCTGCGCAAGCTCCGGGACTTGAAGATTCTCAAGTACCGCAACGACGGGAAGATGGCCTACTACTCGCTGCGGGATCGTTTCGTCCCGAAGCTCGTGGCCCAAGCTCTCTCTCGCGGGAAGCGGTGACGGCCCCTTTTTTTGCGAGGACGTTCAAACATGAGCGCGAACATCAAAACAGAGCAGGCACTCGGCGTCATCCGCCAACAGCTCGCCGAGGCTGTTCGGGCGCGGAAGTGTCACGGGTGCGGCTGCCTCCAAAAGACTGTCGAGGCTCTTTCACAGACCGAGATCGGCCGGACCGAGCTCGCCCCCACGCTGGCCGCAGCTCGCGCGATCTTTGCCCCCAAGGAGTACGACTGCCTCGGCTGCCAGGTCTGCTATCCCGCCATCGCAGCGAACGCCTTTGCTGAAGTTTTCCCCGACGAGGGGGAGCGCATGGATCTCTGCCCTACCGACACGCCAGGGGAACGTCGCGGCTGGCCGCCGCTCCCCGGCGACTACCACGTACTCCGCTACCGGGCGCAGGTAGCTATCTGCACGTTGAATAGCACGGACCTCGCGTCGCGACTCGCCAGGCGAGCACCAGAGGGCGTCGCCGTCGTCGGCACTCTCCATACCGAGAACCTCGGCATCGAGCGCGTGATCCGGAACATCCTCGCGAACCCGAACATCCGTTTTCTCCTGCTCTGTGGCGAAGACACGCAGCAGGTCATTGGGCATCTCCCCGGGCAATCGCTCGCGAGCCTCTTTCAGGAGGGGATCGACGAGCGTGGTCGGATCCGTGGCGCGCGAGGAAGGCGGCCGGTGTTGAAGAACGTCAGCCGGGAGCAGGTGGACGCATTCCTCCGCCAGGTCGAGCTCGTGGCGGTCATCGGACAGGAGAGCGACCAGACCATTCTCGGACGTGTGGAAGACTGTCTCCGACGAAATCGCGGACCATTCGAGGAGACGACGGCCGATAGCGCCGTTCCGGAGATCGAGGCCGCACAGCCGCAGAAAATCTTCGTAGCCGTCGCCAACTGCGCATGGATCTCCATGCCAATAACTGCTTCCCAACCTTGTTTCATAAGTCTATAGCCAGTCAATGCGTCGCCACTGGGTCTGCAGCGTAGTCAGTAGCGTCGGCGTAAGCCGATGCGTCAGCCGCGTGACAATCACTCAATCAAATTCGGTCAGTTCCCCGCCCTGTCGATTAATGACATAGTGGTGGGCAGCCGCAACGCTGCGCTCATTCCAAAGGAGCCTCTTGCTGCCACG